>NZ_JBHVKJ010000001.1:0-268249 GCF_042798275.1 Nocardioides sp. NPDC057767
GCTCGCCGTGTGGTGGCCGGCCCGCTGCGTACTCGCTTGGTCAGGCGTTGGAGATCTGGATCATCTCGTCACGGGGGACGACCTTGATCCGCTCGCGACCCTGGGCCTCGCCGAGGGAGCGCTCGTGGTTGTCGAGCTTCTCCCAGCCCTCGATGGTGGTGAACTCGACGCCCTTGCCGGACAGGTGCTCGAGGACCGCCGCGGGCGAGCCGTGCTCGGCCGGCTCGAGCTTGTCGAGGTCGTGGAGGAGGTTGTCGATGGTCTCCTTGGCGTCGGACTTGGTGTGGCCGATGAGGCCGACCGGTCCGCGCTTGATCCACCCGGTGACGTACGTCCCGTTGATGTGCTCGCCGTTGATGCCGAGGACGCGGCCGCCATCGTTGGGGATGACGCCGTTCTCGCCGTCGAAGGGCACGTCGGGGAGCGCCTCGGAGAGGTAGCCGACGGCGCGGTAGACGGCCTGGACCGGGGTGTCGGTGAACTCGCCGGTGCCGGAGACGGTGCCGTCGCCGTTGTATTCGGTCTTCTCGCTGCGCAGCGCGACCACCTGACCGTCCTCGCCGAGGATCTCGACGGGGTTCTGCATCATGTGGATGACGATCTTGTGCGGCTTGTCGGCGCTGGGCGCCTCCATGTACTTCAGGAGGATGTCGGCCACGAGCTTGGTCGCCTTGTGGCTCTGGATCGCCTTCTCGCCGGCCTCGTCGATCTCGAAGCCCTCTTCCTTGACGACGACCTCGACCGACGGGGAGTGGGAGAGCTCGCGCAGCTCCATGGGGCTGAACTTGATGTGGGCCGGGCCGCGGCGGGCGAAGACGTGGATCGTCTTGGCAGGGTTCTTCCGCAGGCCCTGGTAGACGTTGTCGGAGACCTCGGTGACCAGTTGCTCGTCGGCGGGCTTGGCCAGCATGCGGGCGACGTCGAGCGCGACGTTACCGGCGCCGAGGACGGCGACCTCCTCGGCCTCGAGCGGCCACTCGCGGGAGACGTCGGGGTGCCCGGCGTACCAGCTGACGAAGTCGGCCGCGCCGTAGGACTGGGGCAGGTCGATCCCCGGGATGTCGAGCTCGCGGTCTGCCATCGCGCCGGTGGCGAAGATGACGGCGTCGTAGAACCGGTGCAGGTCGTCGAGCTTGAGGTCGGTGCCGAAGTCGACGTTGCCGATGAACCGGATGCTGTCCTGGTTCAGGACACGCTTGAGCGCCTTGATGATCTCCTTGATTCGCGGGTGGTCAGGAGCCACGCCGTAGCGAACCAGGCCGTATGGGGCAGGCAGACGCTCGATGACGTCGACGCGCGCACCAGGGTGCTCCTTCGTGAGGATGTCGGCAGCGTAGATGCCGGCCGGGCCGGCACCGACGATCGCAACGCGGATGTCACGCATAAGGGAGTTCAACCTTCCGTGGAGTACTAAGGCAAGCCTAAAGGGGGTCGTGTAACCCTCCGAATCCGTTCCACCAGGTGGTTACGTGGCCGCACGCGGGTTCAGCGCTCAATTCTAGAACGTGTTCTCGTTTCGGATGGATGTCGGGGAGTGATCTCCAACACGTACGGCGCGTCGTCGAGCCTTTCTCGATGGTGTTCCGGGGGATCGCCCGGAGTCAAGGGCGGGCCGGCTGTGAAGCACAGCACACAGGACGCGCACAGTCCCGCCGTAAGGCCTGCACAGACCCGCGTCCGAATCTCGTCGGCATGACCCAACTCCTGGACCAGCCCACGAGATCGGCGCCCGAGCCGACCCCGACACCCACGACGAGCCGATGGCGTCCGACCCCCGAGCGGGCGTCCCTGATCGTTCTGCTCGCGCTGACAGCGGTCGCGTACCTGTGGACGCTGTCGGAGTCGGGCTATGCCAACCAGTACTACTCCGCGGCTGCCCAAGCCGGCGGCGAGAGCTGGAAGGCGTGGTTCTTCGGAGCGCTCGACGCGAGCAGCTCGATCACCGTCGACAAGCCGCCGGCGTCGCTGTGGGTGATGGGCCTGTCCGTACGCCTCTTCGGGCTGTCCTCGTGGAGCATCCTGGTCCCGCAGGCGCTGATGGGCGTGGCCACGGTAGGCCTGGTCCACGGTCTGGTCAGGAAGGTCGCGCCGTGGCAGGCGGGGATCGCGGCGGGGGCGTTCACCGCGCTGACCCCGGCGGCGGCGCTGATGTTCCGGTTCAACAACCCGGACGCGCTGCTGCTCCTGATGCTGGTCGGTGCCGGGTTCTCGACGCTCGAGGCGATCGAGAGCGGCAAGGGCCGGTGGATGATGCTGGCCGGGGTGCTGCTCGGCTTCGGCTTCCTCACCAAGATGCTGCAGGCGTTCCTGATCATCCCGGCGATCGCGGTCGTCTACCTGATCGCGGGCCAGGGCTCCTTCGCCAGGAGGATGGCCCACGGCGCCGCGTGCTTCGTGGCGATGGTCGTCAGCGCCGGCTGGTACATCGCGATCGTCGAGCTCATCCCCGAGTCCTGGCGCCCCTACATCGACGGCTCGACCGGCAACTCGCTCCTGGAGCTGACGCTGGGCTACAACGGCGTCGGCCGGCTCAACGGCGGCGACTACGGCGGCCTCGGCAACGCCGGCTTCTCCAGCGCTGCCGGGACCCTGCGGCTCTTCCAAGGCGTCTCCGGCGGCATGGTCTCCTGGCTGCTGCCAGCGGCGCTGCTCCTCCTCGTGACCGGCCTCGTCGGGCTGCGCAAGGCGCCCCGCACCGATCTGAGCCGCGCCACGCTGATGCTCAGCGGCGCCACGACGCTCGTCACCGGCCTGGTCTTCTCCTTCATGGAGGGCATCTACCACGACTACTACGTGGTCGCGCTGGCTCCGTGGATTGCGGTCACCGCGGTCGTCGGCACGGTCGTCATGTGGCGCGACCGCGACAACCTCTTCGCCCGGATCACCCTGGCGGTCGCCATGGCCGGCAGCTCCGTGTGGGGCTGGGTGCTGCTCGGGCAGTCGGGACAGCAGCCGTACGACGCGCTGCGCTGGCCCGTCCTGATCATCGGCCTCGGCCTCGCCGCCGTGTTCATCCTCGCGGACAGGTTCACCCGCCGGGCCGCGGGCGCGGTGCTCGCGGCAGCAGCCGTGACGCTGGGGATCGGCCCGGCTGCGTACGCGATCCAGACGATCGGCACCGCTCACACCGGCTCGATCGTGACGGCCGGTCCCCTCCAGAGCGGGATGGGCGGGATGGGCGGGATGGGAGGGCGCGGGATGCCCGGTGGTGGTCCCGGGGCCCAGTTCAACGGCACTCCGCCGACCGGCACCCCGCCCAACGGCGCGCCCGGTGCAACGAACGGGCAGATGGACGGCCAGCCCCAGCAGCTGCCCGGCGGAGACGGCGGCATGCGCGGCGGTGGCGGAATGATGGGCGGCGGCGAGGTCGACGCCGAGCTGGCCGAGGCGGTCAGCACCAACGCCGGCAACTTCACCTGGGTGGCCGCGACGATCGGCTCTCAGACCGCTGCCGGCCTTCAGCTGGAGACCGGCGAGGCCGTGATGGCGATCGGTGGCTTCAACGGCACCTCGAACAGCATCACGCTCGAGCAGTTCCAGGAGTACGTCGCCGCCGGCGAGATCCACTACTTCATCTCCGGCGGTGGGCTGGGCGGCATGCGCAGTGGCACCGACGAGACCTCCAGCGCCTCCGAGATCAGCGCCTGGGTGGAGGAGAACTTCACCCAGACCACCATCGGCAACAGCACCGTCTACGACCTGGTCTCGACAGGCTCGACCACCGGGACCGACTCGTGACCGCGGGAACGGAGCTCTCGGACGGCGGGTGGCTCCGCGACGAGCAGCGGCTGTTGACGGCGGTCGAGCTGGTGATCCCGGTGCACAACGAGGAGAAGGACCTGGAGGCATCCGTCCGCCACCTCGACGGCTACCTGCGTACCCTGCCCTTCGCCACGACCATCACGATCGCCGACAACGCCAGCACCGACGGCACCTGGGAGATCGCGGAGCGACTCGCCACCGAGTTCACCCGGGTCCGCGCGATCCACCTGGACGAGAAGGGCCGAGGGCGAGCGCTCAAGGCGGCCTGGTCCACATCGAGGGCGGAGGTGGTCGGCTACATGGACGTCGACCTCTCCACCGACCTGCGCGCTCTGCCGCCCCTCCTCGCGCCGCTGCTCTCCGGCCATTCCGACATCGCGATCGGGTCTCGGCTGGCCCGCGGCAGCCGGATCCAGCGGGGCCCGAAACGGGACTTCCTGTCCAAGGGCTACAACCTGCTGCTCCGCGGGGTGCTCTCCGCGGAGTTCACCGACGCCCAGTGCGGATTCAAGGCGATCCGTCGTGATGTGGCCGAGCAGATGCTCCCGCTGATCGAGGACGACAGCTGGTTCTTCGACACCGAGCTGCTCGTGCTCGCGTCCGAGGCCGGGCTGCGCATCCACGAGGTGCCGGTCGACTGGGTCGACGACCCGGACTCCCGGGTCGACATCGTCAAGACTGTCGAGGAGGACCTCCGCGGCATCGCCCGGCTGATGCGTGGCCTGGTGTCGGGCCGCATCGACCTGCGCGGCGTCGCCTCGACCGGTTCGGCCGCCACCGTCGCCGGCCCGAAGCGAGGACTGCCCGAGCAGCTGATGCGGTTCGCCGGAGTCGGGGCGATGAGCACCCTGGCGTACGTCGTCCTCTACTCCCTCCTCCGGGTCACGGTCGACGCCCAGATCGCGAACCTGGTGAGTCTGCTGGTGACCGCGGTCGCCAACACCGCCGCCAACCGCCGGCTGACCTTCGGGATCACCGCGCGGAAGGGTGCCGTCAAGCATCACGTCGCCGGGCTGCTGGCCTTCGGGCTGGGGCTGGCGCTGACGTCGGGCTCCCTCGCGCTCCTCCACCTGGCCTCCTCGATGCCGGCCAGACCGACCGAGCTGGTGGTGCTCGTCGTCGCCAACGCCACCGCCACGTTGGTGCGATTCGTGATCCTGAGGGTGGTGATGGCTGCGCCGCGCTCCGCGATCACGGCCTAGAAGGCCTGGGTGCCGATCACCCGGAGCAGGTCGAGCTTCTCGGCCGCGCCGGTGCCTTCGGCGGGGAAGTAGGCGACCAGCTGGATCTCCTGTCCCTCGCTGAAGAGCACCTCGCAGCGCACCTCGATGGCACCGACCTCGGGATGGAGGAAGGTCTTCCGGTCGGCACGGCGTACGCCCACCTCGTGGCGCTCCCAGAGTTCGCGGAACTCCGCGCTCGCGACGAGCAGATCGTCGACGAGGCCGGTGATGTCGGGGTCGCCGGCGCGACGGGCGTGGGTCGCGCGCAGGTCGCTCACGTGGACGGCCGAGATCCGGCCCCAGTCCTCCTCGGGCATCTGCCGGAAGGCCGGGTCGGTGAACCAGCGCCACACCATGTTCTCGATCTTGCCGCCGCCGCCACGCAGATGTCCCACCAGCAGCTCGGCCATCGGGTTGGTGAAGAGCACCTCGCCGAGGTCGTTGCAGATCATCACGGGCAGGTCGGTGAGCCGGTTGGCCAGAGCGACGAGTCCGGGGCGTACGTGGCCTCGACGGGGCGGTGGGGTCATCCCGGCCAGGTAGTAGAGGTGGTCGCGCTCGTCGAGGTCGCACTGCAGCGCCCGCGCGATCGCGGAGAGCACCGATTCCGAGGGTGCCGACCCGCGGGCCTGCTCCAGCCGTGTGTAGTGGTCGGTCGAGACCCCGGCGAGCGAGGCGACCTCCTCGCGGCGGAGCCCGGGGGTACGCCGCCGCAATCCGTCCGCGAGACCGACATCGGAGGGCCGGAGCAGCTCCCGGCGACGGCGGAGGAAGTCGGCGAGCTCGCGGCGGTCGGTCACGCGCCCATCCTCTGTCGGTCGTGGCCGGTTATCCAGGGACGGCTCGTCCCTGGATGTGCCGTGCCTGCCGCGGGCCCGCCACGCGCCGCAGGCTGGATGGCATGACGACATTCACCAGCCGACAGCTCGGCAAGAACGGTCCCATGGTCACCTCCCCCGCGCTGGGCGGGATGAGCCTCTCCGGCGCCTACGGCGCGGTCGACGAGGAGGAGGGCGTACGCGTCATCCATGCCTATCTCGACGCCGGCGGCACCCTGATCGACACCGGCGACTTCTACGGTGCCGGACACAACGAGATGCTCATCTCCCGGGCGCTGCGCTCACGGAACCGGGACGACGTGGTGCTCTCGGTGAAGTTCGGCGCCCTGCTCACCCCGGTCGGGCTGCCGGTCGGATTCGACGGCCGTCCCGAGGCGGTGAAGTCCTTCCTGACCTACTCGCTGCAGCGGCTCGGGACCGACCACATCGACGTCTACCGTCCCGCCCGCCTGGACCCCCAGGTGCCGATCGAGGACACCGTGGGTGCGGTCCGGGAGCTGGTGGAGGCGGGCTACGTACGCCACATCGGGCTGAGCGAGGTCAGCGCCGCCACCATCCGGCGAGCCGCCTCGGTGGTCCCGATCAGCGACCTGCAGATCGAGTACTCCCTGCTCAGCCGTGAGATCGAGACCAACGGCATCCTCGACACCTGCGACGAGCTGGGTATCGGCATCACCGCCTACAGCGTCCTCGGCCGCGGCCTGATCGGCGGCAGTGGCGCGCTCGGCGGCGCCCTCGCGCACATGCCGCGCTTCCAGGGCGACAACCTCGACCACAACCGCGCTCTGCTGGTCACCCTGGAGGAGATCGCCGCGGCCAAGGGCGTCACCCTGGCGCAGCTGGCGATCGCCTGGGTCGCGGCCCGGGGCGAGCGCATCGTCCCGGTCATCGGCTCGCGTCGGGTGAGCCAGGTCGAGTCCATGGCCGGGGCGAACGCCGTCGAGCTCGACGAGGCCGACCTCTCCCGCATCGACGCCGCTGTGCCCGTCGGTGCCGCGCGCGGCGACCGCTACCCCGCCCAGTTCATGGACCAGCTCGACAGCGAGCGGCCGGCCGCGGGCTGATGCACGGGTCAGGCGGTGGGATCGGTCGCGCGCCAGCGCAGCGGATCCTCCGCGGACTCCTCGGCGACGTGCGCCGCGAGGCCGACCGTGCGGCCGACCTGGAAGAAGAGCTCTGCGGCGGTGTCGGGCAGCTCGCAGGTGAGGACGAGCGCCGCGAGCGCCCCGTCGATGTTCGGCCGGCGATCGGTGCGGTCGGCGATCTCGGCCAGGTGAGACAGGGTCGGCGCGGAGCCGTCGACGAGGGCGAGCCGCGCCAGGATCGCATCGGCCCGCGGATCACCCTCGGGATGGCGCCAGTGCCCGAAGCCGGGCACCGGGCTGCTCGGGTCGGCCGGCGGGCCGTCCCGCAGCACGGCGAGAGCCGACCGGCCGATCCCGCCGTGCAGCTGCCCGGAGAGGGCTGCATAGCCGGCGACCAGGCAGTCGTACGCCGAGGCCCGCGCGGAGGCCGCGACCCGGGCCGCCACCACCGAGGCGGCCAGGCCGTGGTCGACGAGCGCGACCAGCGTGGTGCTGAGCGTGGCCACCTCCCGAGGGCTTCCCGGGCGCCCGGCGACGGCGGCGAAGATCGCCTCGGGCACCGGCCGGTCCGGGCCGGCGCGGCCGCCGAGCGCGCGGGGTGCCGCCCGCAGCAGGCCCTTGGCGGCACCGGCAGCCGCGGCCGGCCCGATCCATTCGCCGTGGGACCCCGCCCACTGCGCCAGTGCGGGGAGCCGGCGGTGGAGCGGCAGCGCGCCCAGATGGTCCGGCACCTCGACGGCCACCGTCGGGGCCGGGCCCAGGACGAGATCGACCACCTCGTCCATCGGCTCGTCGGCGAGGTCGGCGAGGGGCACTCCGCGCACGAACAGCTCCCCCTCGCGTACCTCGCTCACGCTCGAGCGGACCGTGCGCATCGGCAGCACGCCGGCCGGAGAGCCGGGATGGTGACGGGAGCCGGCCAGCGCATCGATCTCGGCGCGGTCGAACAGGCTCTCGCCACCGCTGCGTCGCCGGGTGAGCAGCTGCCGGCTGACGTAGGTGTAGAGCGTCGTGCGCTTCACCCCGAGGCGCTGAGCCGCCTCCCGCGTCGTGATCCACTCCGTCACGACCACACTCTCGCCCACGGACCGGCTCCGGCGCCATGTCGACTCGATCGACATCGCGCCAGCCGGTGCCGCGGCGGCACGGTGAGCTCCCGACCCGTCCGAGGAGGAGGCGCCATGCTGCCGCTGAACGACCTGACCGACATCCGTAGGAGCTATCTGCTTCACGCCGAGGAGATGTCCACCTCGCCCTGCTATCTCGCCTGGGCGAGCGGCGTCGCCGACGACCCGGAGGTGCTCCGGGTGCTGGGCGACCTGCCGACGCTGAAGCAGCAGGCCAACCTCGTCTTCGCCGCGGCTCGTTGGCACGGCCTGGAGCCCGGGCCCTACGCCGACCTGCGGGCGATGCTCCTGGGCAAGGAGTGGCCGGCGGTGCGCGAGACGATCCTGACGCGGCGAACGCAGACCAACGAGGTCGCCCGGCTGACCGCGCTGGCCCCGGCGCTCGGCATGCTCGGGGACGGTCCGCTCGCCCTCGTCGAGCTCGGTGCCAGCGCCGGGCTCTGCCTCTACCCCGACCGCTACGACTACCTCTGGGACGGCGCGGGCGAGCTCCGCGACTCGGGCGGGCCGACGCTCCGGATCCCGTCGCTCGGGCCGGTCCCGGTCCCATCCGCCCATCCGCGCATCACGGCCCGCGTCGGGATCGACCTCAATCCGCTCGATCTGACCGACGAGGAGGACATGAGCTGGCTGCTCACCCTGATCTGGCCGGGTCATGACGATCGCCGCGACCGTCTGGCCGCGGCGATCGAGGTGACCCGGGCCGAGCCTCCTCGGCTCCTCGCCGGGGACATGCTCGACCGGCTGGACGACGCGCTGGAGATCGCCGCCACCTCGGGCGGGACCCCGGTGGTCCATCACAGCGCAGCCGCGGCCTACCTCGACGAGCACGATCGCGCCGAGCTCGAGAACCGCATGCGTACGCTCGTGGCGGCCGGCCGCTGCCACTGGATCAGCCTGGAGGGCCCACGGGTGATTCCGTCCCTCGCCGTCGGGGCGGCGAACCTTCCCGATCGGGACCATCACTTCTGTCTCGCCGTCGACGGCCAGGCGGTCGGCTGGCTCCGGGGCCACGGCACAGCACTCTGCTGGGACGCGAGACGCACCGACGGGTGAGTACCCCAGTAAATAGTGGGTACTCCCGTATCCGCCGATGAGACGCCACGATGGATGCGTACCGCTCGAGCAGCGGCGGGAGCCTCAGCCGTGAGACCGTGAGGAAGACCACAGGTCTTGGACCGATACAAACGCACAACCCTGGTGTCCACGTGCTGATCTGCCCTACCGTTACCGGCCGGTAACCAGCACGGTGGGGTTCCGGTCCGGCGCCGGTCATCCATCGGTCACACGCAGATCGGCTGACCGGAATCCCGCCATGCTGGAGACTGAAGACACTGCGCAGCTAGACCCAAGGAGTCGAGGATGCTCATCGGAGTGACCCGAGAGACGAAGCCCGGGGAGACCCGGGTCGCGGCCACCCCCGCGACCGTCAAACAGCTGACCGGTCTGGGCTATGACGTCGTCATCGAGGGTGGCGCCGGGGAGGCGTCCAGCTTCAAGGACGAGGCGTACGCCGAGGCCGGCGCCCGCATCGGCACGGCCGCCGACGCGTGGGGTGCCGACCTGGTCTTCCGGGTCAACGCCCCCTCCGTCGGCGAGGTCGAGCTGCTCAAGAGCGGCGCCACGCTGGTCGCGCCGCTCGCGCCGGCGCAGAGCGGTGAGCTGCTCGACGCCCTGGCCGCCCGCAAGGTCGACGCCTTCGCGATGGACGCGGTGCCGCGTATCTCGCGAGCACAGTCCATGGACATCCTCTCCAGCCAGGCCAACATCGCCGGCTACCGCGCCGTCGTCGAGGCCGCCCACCACTTCGGCCGCTTCTTCACCGGTCAGGTGACCGCGGCGGGCAAGGTGCCGCCGGCGAAGGTGCTCGTGGCGGGTGCAGGAGTGGCCGGTCTGGCCGCCATCGGGGCCGCGAGCTCGCTGGGCGCGATCGTGCGCGCGACCGATCCCCGTCCGGAGGTCGCCGACCAGGTCAAGTCGCTCGGTGGCGAATACCTGAAGGTCGAGGTCGAGGTCGAGAAGTCGACCGACGGCTACGCCAAGGCGACCTCGGAGGCCTACGACCAGCGCGCCGCGGAGATCTACTCCGAGCAGGCCGAGGACGTCGACATCATCGTCACCACCGCGCTGATCCCGGGCCGCCCGGCGCCCCGCCTGATCACCGCGGCCGACGTGGCCTCCATGAAGCCCGGCTCGGTCATCGTCGACATGGCCGCCGCGATGGGCGGCAACGTCGAGGGCACAGTCAAGGACGAGGTCGTCACCACGCCCAACGGCGTCACGATCATCGGCTACACCGACCTGCCCGCGCGCCTCCCCGCGCAGTCCAGCCAGCTCTACGGCACCAACCTGGTGAACCTGATGAAGCTGGTCACGCCCGAGAAGGACGGCGTGCTCGCCCTCGATCTCGAGGACCAGGTCCAGCGTGGCCTGACCGTCGTGCACGACGGCGGCGTGCTCTGGCCGCCCCCGCCGGTCCAGGTGTCCGCGGCTCCGGCCGCAGCCGCCCCGGCCGAAGTGGCCACCAAGGAGGAGAAGAAGCCGCTCTCCGCCTCGGCCAAGCTCGCGCTGGTCGGCACCGGTGCGCTCGCGCTCTTCCTGATCAACGCGGTCGCTCCTGCCGAGATCACCCGGCACTTCACCGTGCTGACGCTCTCGGTGGTGATCGGGTTCTACGTGATCGGCCACGTGCACCACGCGCTGCACACCCCGCTGATGTCGGTGACCAACGCGATCTCCGGGATCGTCGTGGTCGGTGCGCTGCTGCAGCTGACCGTCTCCGACAACGTGGTGCTGGCGCTCGCAGGTGTCGCCACCCTGCTGGCGAGCATCAACATCTTCGGTGGCTTCGCCGTGACCCGCCGCATGCTCTCGATGTTCCGGAAGGCCTGATCATGGATATCTTCTCGATCGCCGGCGCCGCCTACCTCGTCGCCGCCCTCCTCTTCATCCTGTCGCTGGCAGGTCTGTCCAAGCACGAGACCGCCTCCCAGGGCTGGCTCTACGGCGTCGCCGGGATGGCCCTGGCACTGATCGCGACCGTCATCCAGGTCGTCGACGGCGGCACCACCACCGCCGTGCTGATCCTGGTCGGCGCGGTCGCCGTCGGTGCCGTCATCGGCCTGTGGCGTGCCAAGGTCGTCGAGATGACCGGCATGCCCGAGCTGATCGCGCTGCTCCACTCCTTCGTGGGTCTGGCCGCCGTCCTGATCGGCTGGAACGGCCACCTCGAGGCCGCCGCCGGTCACATCCACGGGGGCGCCATCCACTCCGCCGAGGTCTTCATCGGCGTCTTCATCGGTGCGGTGACCTTCACCGGCTCGATCGTCGCGTTCCTGAAGCTCTCGGCGCGGATGAAGTCGGCGCCGCTGATGCTGCCCGGCAAGAACGTCATCAACATCGGCGCGCTGGTCGTCTTCGTGATCCTCACGGTCGTCTACGTCATCAACCCGACGCTTCCGCTGCTGATCGCCGTCACGGTCGTCGCCCTGGCGCTCGGCTGGCACCTGGTCGCCTCCATCGGTGGCGGTGACATGCCGGTCGTGGTCTCGATGCTCAACAGCTACTCCGGGTGGGCCGCGGCCGCGTCGGGCTTCCTCCTGAGCAACGACCTGCTGATCGTCACCGGTGCCCTGGTCGGGTCGAGCGGTGCGTACCTCTCCTACATCATGTGCAAGGCGATGAACCGCTCGTTCATCTCGGTCATCGCCGGTGGGTTCGGCATCGAGGCCGGGCCGTCCGGTGACGTCGACTACGGCGAGCACCGCGAGATCAACGCCGAGGACACCGCCGAGCTCCTCGCCGGCGCCTCCTCCGTGGTCATCACCCCGGGCTACGGCATGGCCGTCGCCCAGGCGCAGTACCCGGTCGCCGAGCTCACCCGCATCCTGCGGGACAAGGGCGTGGACGTACGTTTCGGCATCCACCCGGTCGCCGGCCGTCTCCCCGGCCACATGAACGTGCTGCTGGCCGAGGCCAAGGTGCCCTACGACATCGTCCTGGAGATGGACGAGATCAACGACGACCTGGCCGAGACCGACGTCGTCCTGGTCATCGGTGCCAACGACACCGTGAACCCCGCCGCCGCAGAGGACCCCAGCAGCCCGATCGCCGGCATGCCCGTCTTGCGGGTCTGGGAGGCCAAGAACGTCGTCGTCTTCAAGCGGTCGATGGCCGCGGGCTATGCCGGTGTGCAGAACCCGCTCTTCTTCCGGGACAACTCGCAGATGCTCTTCGGCGACGCCAAGACCAAGGTCGACGAGATCGTCGGCGCCCTCGCCCGGGTGCCTGCCTGACCTGGAGAAACACAGATAAACACCGTCTGACCAGCGAAAACGTGACGCAGGTCTCGCCCTGGTGAATTCTGCCCGGCTCGGGCACGGCACACAGAATGAGTGTCGTGTCCGAGCCGTTCGCAGATTCCCTCGAGTCGATCCGCGTCCCCCACACCGTGCTGGAGGACGCGCTCGGCTACGTGACCAGCATCGTGGTGACCTCGCTGGGTCTCTACCTGATCCAGTCGGTCGGGTCGGTCACCGGCGGCACTGCCGGCCTGAGCCTGTTGGCCAGCTACTGGACCGGGCTGCCGTTCGAGGTGCTGTTCGTGCTGGTCAACCTGCCGTTCTTCGGCCTCGCGCTCTCCAAGAAGGGCACCTGGTTCACGGTCCGGTCGCTGGGCTGCGTCATCGCGGTCTCGGCGATGACGCGGGTCCATGCCGACCTGCTCCCGCTCGACGGCCTCGACACGATCTACGGCGTCGTCGCCGGCAACCTGCTCGTCGGCCTCGGGCTCCTGGTGATCTTCCGTCACGGCGCCTCGCTGGGCGGGTTCAACATCCTCGCCCTGGTCCTCCAGGAGCGGCTCGACCTGCGCGCCGGGTACGTCCAGATGGGCCTCGACCTCGGCGTCATCCTGCTCGCGCTCGTCGTCGTCTCGCCCGTGACTGTCCTGCTCTCCGCCCTCGGTGCGGTCGTCCTCAACATCATCCTGGCGTTCAACCACCGCCCCGGCCGCTACCTCGCCTGACCCGGTGGTCAGCGGTAGAGACGAACGGACGTCTTGTCGTTGACGTAGAGCCCGTGCTCCGATGCGCCGACTCGTACGTCCTCGGGGTAGTAGTCATCGGCCATCGAGTCCACTCCCTCGAGGTCCAGGGTCCAGGCGGGTTTCTCGTTGCCCCAGGCGCGGTAGCCGATCGTGGACCCGTCGACGGTGTAGGCGCCGTCGTCGAAAGCCACGGTGACGTGGTCATAGCCCTTGTCGATCACTGCGCCGTCGGCATCGAAGAGAGTCCCCGAGGACTGGTGGAAGTTGACCGGTCGGCCGTCGAGCTCGATCACGTCCATGGTGAGGTAGGCACCACTGGTGGCGAGATCGATGTCGCCGATGTGGCCATCCGGTCCGAAGATCGGGAACGGCCCCTCCAGAGGCCGCTTCGATCCGGTGACCGGATCGGGCTGAGCTCTCGGGACGACGACGTACCGGTCGTTCGCGGCGTGGATCACTTCGCCAGACGTCGTCTCAGTCCAGAGCTGCTGCCCGCTGTCCGGGGAGAACGCCAGGAGCGAACCGGACGCGACGAGGAGCATCTGGTCGGAGGCGTAGAGATAGGTCAGGTCGTACTCGTCGAGGCCGTCGTCGTACCCCGCGGGTAGCGCCCTGCGCCACTCCTCCGTGCCGTCGAGGCTGTAGCGGACGATGTCGCCCTGGTCCAGCGCGTAGATCGCAGAGTCGGTCGGGGAGACCCAGGTGCCCTCGATCGTCCAGCTCTCCTCATTCGTCTTCGGATCGAGCTTGGTCATGCTGTCGTCGTCGTAGACGAGATAGTTGCCGTCCTCCTCGATGGAGTAGAGGTCGACCCCCTCGGGCGCTTCCCAGATCTCCTTGCCCTCGAAGTCGAACAGGATCGTTCCGCTGTCGCTGGTGCTGCCGCTGCTCGATGCTTGCGCGACGTACCAGCTCGCCTCGATCAACTGCTCCTTCTCGTGGACTCTGACCATGTTGTACGGGTGTCTCTCGTCCCGCCACACCTCCTTGCCGTTCGTGTCGAGGGCGACGACTCCGTCGTCTTCCCCGCTGAGACTGACGAGCGTTCCGCCAGTCGGCAGGTCTTGCGCGTACGCGACCTCCTGGGCCGAGGTCCAGGACCAGACCTCCTTCGGTTCTGAGGTCACCGGTCCTGGCCCGGACACGTCGCCATCACCTCGCAGCTCGGCGTAGACGAGATTGCCGGCGACGGCGACGATCAGGGCAAGGATCAGACCACCGATCACCCACAGAGCGATGAGGTGTGAACGCCTGGCTGAGTAAGGCCCATCTGGATTCATATTCATATGATTGCCATGGTTGGTAGCTGCTTGAGTGGCAAAACGTTGCATTGCATGAATATGGCCTGTTCGGTCAGCGAGAATGAGACTGGCGTGGATGGTGCAGAGTGGATGCATGACTGCCGCGAAGCGCGCGCCCCAGGCCGGCGCCGAGGACCTGACCGAGCACCTGCGTGACCGCTGGTCGGTGAGCGTCTTCGACCCGGCCCACGAGCTCACCGACGCCGAGACCAGGCTGCTGCTGGAGGCGGCCCGGTGGGCGCCGAGCGCGGGCAACAGCCAGCCGTGGTCCTTCCTGGTCCTGCCCCGCGGGTCGGCGGGGCACCAGACCTTCGTGGCCCACCTGTCCCGCGGCAACTCCGGCTGGGTGCCACGGGCCTCGGCCGTCTTCGTCGCCGTCGCCCAGGTCGGCGTGGGCCCGGACGGCAACGGCCCGAAGTGGTCGGACTACTCCCACTACGACCTCGGCCAGGCGGCTGCCCATCTCACCGTCCAGGCCGCCTCCCTCGGTCTTTCCTCCCATCAGTTCGCCGGGTTCGACCACGACGCCGTGGCAGCTGCCTTCGGCGTACCGGACTGGTGGAAGGTGATGACCGGCATCGCGGTGGGCCTCCACGGTGACCCTGCCGAGGTCGACCCGCGCGATGCCGAGCGGGAGGAACGCGAGCGCGTGCGGCGTCCGCTCGCGGAGATCGCGTACGCCGACAAATGGGGCTCGCCCTGGGCGTGATGCCCTGCGTGGCCGTCCGGGGAGCGGCCGAAAAGGGTCGTACCCAGCGGGGCATCGGTCTAAGGTTCCGGGGTGGAGAGTGGTCAGTTGGCAGGTCGGCTCCGGCGCGTGGCAGCGGGTCTGCTCGTGCTGGGGATGCTGGGTGCTGGGCTGGTGATGACCGCGCCGACAGCGGTCGCCGCGCCTGGTGACGGCGTCGGTGAGTCCTCCCGCACGCGCTACGTGCTCGACGAGAAGGCCAGAACCGTCAAGGTGAAGGCCGAGGTCACGGTCACCAACCAGCAGCCGAGCACGGCCACGACCTATTACTTCCTGACCGGTCACGCGATCCCGATCCCGGCGGGGGCGAAGAAGGTCAGGGCGACCAGCAACGGGGCGAACCTGCCGGTGAGCACCGAGAAGGTCAAGGGCACCGGTCTCGAGGTGGTGACCGTGTCCTTCCCCAACCTCTACTACGGCAAATCGCGCACGATCACCTGGACCTATGAGCTGAAGGGCGCCCCGATCCGGGCGAAGAAGAACCACATCCGGATCGGTGAGGGCTACGCCGTCTTCCCCGTCATCGGCCTCGGCGACGACGGACAGGTGACCGTCGACGTGGTGCTGCCGAAGTCGATGACGTTCACCGCCTCCTCGGGCGACTTCACCAAGCAGACCAAGGGCAACACGACGACCTGGCACTCCGAGGGCGACTTCGTCGACGCCGGCGTCTCGGCCCGCGACCCGAAGGCCTTCGACGAGAAGGAGATCGAGGTCGGCGACACGAAGCTGTCGCTGCAGAGCTTCCCCGAGGACAAGGCCTGGCTCGACTTCGTCGAGAAGCGCGTCACCGAAGGCATGCCGGTGCTGGAGGAGCTGATCGGCAACGAGTGGCCCGGAGGTCTGGAGACGATCCGTGAGGACGGCTCGGCGGAGGCGGTCGGCTACGCCTGGTTCGACTCCGACGCCGACGAGATCGTCGTCTCCGAGGACCTGGACACCGCGATCCTCTACCACGAGATGACCCACGCCTGGATCAACCCCGACATCGTCAACGGCCGCTGGTTGAGCGAGGGCCTGACCGAGGTCATCGCCCAGCGTGCGACGAAGAACGTGGGCGCGAAGGGGCAGAAGTACGACAAGGTGAAGCGTCGCAGCAAGGCCGCGTTCCCTCTCCTGGCCTGGGACTCCGAGGGGTGGAGCCAGGAGAACGATGCGTACGGCTATCCGGCTGCCTACACCGCTGTCTCGGCCATGCTCGCGGACCTCTCCGACGAGCAGCTCACCCGGGTGATCGACGACGTCTACGACGGCCGCAGCGGCTACGACGCCGCCGACGACGAGATCACCCGAGGCCGGGTCGACTGGCGCTTCTTCCTCGACATCGTGCAGAGGTACGACACCGACGCCTCCGCGGAGAAGCCGCTGAAGACCTGGGTGCTCACCCGCGACGAGGCCAAGCAGCTCGAGCCCAGGGCCGAGGCCCGCAAGACGTACGCCGAGATCGACCGCGTCAACGGCGAGTGGCTGCCGCCGCAAGGACTCCGCGAGGTCATGGCCGAGTGGACCTTCGAGGACGTGGACGACGTCGTGGGTCTGATCGGTGAGGCGAACGCGGATGCCGCCGCGGTCCAGGAGGCTGCCGAGAAGGCCGGCCTACCGGTGCCCGCAGCGGCCAGGAAGGCCTACGAGGGGGCCAACGAGGAAGCCCTCTACCGCGAGCTCTCGACGACGCTTCCCCGCACCGCCGAGGTGATCACCGAGGTCGGGGAGGCGACGGCCGACGTCGAGGGCATGCAGAACCCGCTCACCGAGCTCGGCGAGCTGGTGCTGTTCCTCGACGTGGGCGCGGCCAGCGCTCGCGCCGACCTGGACGACGGCTATCTCGAGGACGCCTCGGCCACCGCGGCCGGCGTCCGCGCCCGAGCCGACTGGGCCTTGGTCACCGGACTGGTCGCCCTGCTCGTGCTCGTCGCCGGGGCGTACGCGGTGTTCCGGGTGTTCTGGAACCCGAGGGCGCGGCATCGGCGCGCGGAGCGCAGGGCCTTCCTTGCGCAGGCGAAGCAGACCAGGAGAGCGGGAGCTCCTTGGGAGCACCGCCAGGCGCTGCCGCCTCAGGCCCTACCGCCTCAGGGGTTGCCGCCGCAGATGCCGCCGCAGATGCCGCCGCAGCCTCCGTCAGTCGGTGGCGAGCTCTTCGGCGTACAACGCGGCCCCTACGGCCCCGGCGGTGTTGAGCAGCTTCGCCGGGATGATCTCGGTGTCCAGTTCGAGCAGCGGCAGGAACTCCGCGGCTTCCTTCGAGACCCCTCCGCCGACCAGGAATAGGTCGGGCGAGAAGAGCATCTCCAGGTGGCGGTAGTACTTCTGCAGCCGCTTGGACCACTGCTTCCAGGAGAGCTCCTCGCGCTTGCGGGCGACGTTGGAGGCGCGGGTCTCGGCGTCGTGGCCGTCGAGCTCGAGGTGGCCGAGCTCGGAGTTGGGCACGAGCACGCCGTCGTGGAGCAGAGCCGTGCCGATGCCGGTGCCGAGCGTGGTCATGATGACCAGCCCGCGCCGGCCCTTGGCGGCGCCGTAGCGGACCTCGGCCAGTCCGGCCGCGTCGGCGTCGTTGACCACGTGCACGTCGCGCCCGGTGGCCGCCGTGAAGATCGCGTCCGCGTCGGCACCGATCCAGGACTTGTCGATGTTGGCCGCCGAGTGGACCACCCCGTGGCGTACGACGCCGGGGACGGTCACGCCGACCTTCCCGTCGTAGTCCGGGAACTGCGCGAGCAGGTCCACGAAGATCTCGGCGATGGCGTCGGGGGTGGAGTGTTCGGGGGTCGGGATGCGTACGCGTTCCTCGGCGAACTCGCCGGTCGCGAGGTCGATCGGGGCACCCTTGATGCCCGTGCCGCCGAAGTCGATGCCGAAGGGCAGGCTCGTCGTCATGCGGCCATCCTATTTACAACCACCGACGTGACGTACGACACTTGACAGATCATCCTTAGTTGTCAAGGGGGCCGACGATGGAGACCGCCAACAGCACCGTGCCCGACGGGTCGACCGAGCAGTGGCGCGACAAGAAGCGCTATCTGTGGCTGCTAGGCCTGGTCGTCCCGATTCTCGGGTTCATCGCGATCGGGGGCTGGCATCTCACCGACATCGGCGCGTTCCTGTGGACCGGACCGATCATCATCCTCATCGTGGTGCCGGCGATCGACCTGTTCGCGGGGCTCGACCAGTCCAATCCGCCCGACGACATGATCGAGGCGCTGGAGAACGACCGCTACTACCGCTGGATCGTCTACTCCTACCTCCCGCTGCAGTACGCCGTCTTCGTCGGCGGCATGGCCATCGCCGCCCACGGCGCCCTCGACGGTCACACCCTGAGCATGATCGACCGGATCGGGCTGGCGATCTCGGTCGGCTGCGTCGGCGGCATCGGCATCAACACCGCCCACGAGCTCGGCCACAAGCGCGAGGACGTGGAGCGCTGGCTGTCCAAGATCGCGCTCGCGCAGAGCTTCTACGGCCACTTCTACATCGAGCACAACCGCGGCCACCACGTCCGTGTCGCGACCCCCGAGGACCCGGCATCCTCGAAGGTCGGGGAGTCCTTCTACGCCTTCTGGCCGCGCACGGTCTCCGGCTCGCTGAAGAGCGCCTGGCGGCTGGAGAAGAAGAGGTACGCCCGCCGCGACCAGCATCCGTTCCGGATCGGCAACGACGTACTCAACGCCTGGCTGATGTCCGCGGTGCTCTGGGGTGCGCTGATCGTGTGGCTCGGGCCGGTGGTGATCCCGTTCCTGCTGATCCAGGCGGTGGTCGGGTTCTCGCTGCTCGAGGTGATCAACTACATGGAGCACTACGGGATGCTGCGGCAGAGGACCGGCCGGCGCTACGAGCGCGTCGACCCCAGCCACTCGTGGAACTCCAACAACATCGCGACCAACGTGCTGCTCTACCACCTGCAGCGCCACAGCGACCACCACGCCAACCCCGTACGCCGCTACCAGACCCTGCGCGACTACCAGGAGTCCCCGGTGCTGCCGACCGGCTACGCCGGGATGATCCTGCTCGCGATCCTGCCGCCGATCTGGCGCCGGGTGATGGACCCGAGGGTGCTCGCGCACTTCGACGGCGACATGTCGCGGGCCAACATCGTGCCGCGCAAGCGGGAGAGGATCCTGGCGAAGTATCCGCCGCCTGCCGCCGACCGGGCCGAGGCCGGCGACGACACCGTCGCCCAGGTCATCGCGGCCGAGGTGCTGGCCGCGCGCTGCCCCGGCTGCGGCTACACCTACCGCGTCGAGGAGGGCAACGAGGCCGAGGGGTTCGCCGCCGGCACCGCCTGGGTGGACGTACCCGACGACTGGTGCTGTCCGGACTGCGGTGTCCGGGAGAAGGTCGACTTCGTTCCGCTGGCGTCGGACTCGGTCGAGTCCTAGGGGCCGGGCGCACTAGACTCTGGCCCCATGGCGGCCGGAGTACCTGAAACCACCCGTCAGCGGATCCTCGACGCTGCCGTCGAGATGACGACCGAGACCGGGTGGGCGAGCGTGACGATGTCGCGCATCGCGGAGCGCTGCGGCGTCAGCCGGCAGACCGTCTACAACGACATCGGCGCAAAGCCGGCCCTGGCCAAGTCGCTGATCCTGCGTGAGCTGGAGCAGTTCCTCGCCGTCGTGAGCGCGGCCTTCGACGAGGAGGACGACTTCCTCGGGGCGATCCGGCAGGCGACGTACGGCGTGCTCGACCGTGCCCAGGACAACAAGCTGTTGCACGCGGTCGTCTCGGCCACCCACGGCGCCGACACCGAGCTGCTGCCCTACCTGACCAGTCACAGCGAGGGGCTGCTCGGCTACGCGATCGAGATCATCCACCAGCACATCGACAAGTTCGACCATGGGCTCAGCGACCATCAGGCCGATGTCGCCATCGAGATGGTCGTGCGGGTCGTGCTGAGCCACGTCATGCAGCCCACCAAGTCGCCCGACGAGACGGCCGACGACATCGCCTGGCTGGCGTCGCGGGTCCTCGGCTGACTTACCCGCGAGTTGGGTCGTCACCAACCCTCGCCTAACCTTCCTGCGGGGAGGTGACTGGATGCGACAGGTCTCGTTGAGAGCGGCCGCGGCGATCGGGGCGGTCCTCGTGGTGACCCTGGCAGCCTGTGCGGGCGAGCCGTCCACGTCGGCCTCCTCCCCGAGCGCGAGCCCGAGCACGAGTGCCAGCGGGGCGGCCAAGGACGAGAGCCCCGTTGCCGATCCCTCGCACGCCGTGGAGATGCCCGGCAAGCGGGAGGGCACGCTGCACTCCACGGACCTGCTGATCCTCTCCGAGGACACCCTCTC
Source organism: Nocardioides sp. NPDC057767 (assembly GCF_042798275.1). Taxonomy (NCBI): domain Bacteria; kingdom Bacillati; phylum Actinomycetota; class Actinomycetes; order Propionibacteriales; family Nocardioidaceae; genus Nocardioides; species Nocardioides sp. NPDC057767. The sequence continues at coordinate 20,412 of NZ_JBHVKJ010000001.1, forward strand.
GTCCGGCGACGTCAAGAAGATCCGTGGGCTCGACGGCGTCTCCGGGGTCGAGCAGATCTCGATGGCCCAGGTCAGTGTCGAGGGACGGCTGGTGAAGGTGGTCGCGGTCGACCCGTCGACCTACCGCAACTTCGCCCCCTTCCAGAGCGCCGACTCCGACGAGGTCTGGCAGCGCGTGGCCGGAGGCGAGGTGGCGATCGATCCCGAGCGCCAGGACGAGCTCCCGGCCGACAAGGACGGCTTCGTCACCCTCGGGTCCAAGAAGGACGCGACGACGATCCACGTCGGTGCCTACGCTCCCCAGCCGCCGGGCCTCGCCGCCGCCGTCGTCAATCACAAGTGGGGCGAGGAGATGGGCATGGAGAAGGGCAACGCGCTCATCGTCTCCACCGCCGCCATCGCCCCCAACCGGGTCGTCGCCCCGATCCAGAAGGTCGTCGGCTCGGACGCGTCGGTCCAGCGCCTCGACGTCGTCGCCCGCGCCGGCCTCGACCCCAACGCTCCCCAGAAGGCCTACGTCGTCGGCACCGTCGCCGAGGCCGTCGGCAACTACACCTACCGCGCCAACGGCGACGGCACCATCACCCCGGCCGCGAGCTGGGTGAGCTCCCACATCGTGACCGCCCAGGTGCCGATCCTCGGCTCGGTGACCTGCAACAAGGTGATGATCCCGCAGCTCCGCGCGGCCCTGCAGGAGGTCGTCGACCGCGGCCTGGCCAGGAAGATCGACCCGTCGCAGTACGCGGGCTGCTACTACCCGCGCTTCATCGCCAACACCACCCAGCTCTCCAACCACGCCTTCGGCACCGCGGTCGACCTCAACACCGCCGGCAACCAGCGTGGCACCGTCGGCGAGATGGACCGCACCGTCGTCTCCATCTTCGAGCGCTGGGGCTTCACCTGGGGCGGCAACTGGAAGTGGACCGACCCCATGCACTTCGAGATGAACCGGATCGTCAAACCGGGCTGACCCTGGGGTTGTTGCCCACCCGCTTGGGGCGCCGCATCTACGCTGGGGCCTGTGACGATTCTTGATGACGCCCGCCCGGGCATGGACGACAACATCCGGCCGCAGGACGACCTGTTCGGGTTCGTCAACGGCACCTGGCTGCGGGAGGTCGAGATCCCCGCCGACCGGTCCAGCTGGGGGCCGTTCGTGATGCTGGCCGACCAGGCCGAGAAGGACGTGCGCGCGATCATCGAGGAGCTCGCGGCGTCCGGCGGCGAGCCGGGCAGCGACGCCCAGAAGATCGGTGACCTCTTTGCGAGCTTCATGGACGAGGCGGCGGTGGCGGAGCGCGGCGTACGGCCGCTGGATGGCCTGAGGGCCGCCGTGGACGGGCTCCGCGACGCGGACGACCTGGCGGCGTTCCTGGGCGAGGTCGAGCGGATCGGCGGTCACGGGCTGTTCGGGTCCTACGTCGACAACGACGACAAGCAGTCCGACCGCTACATCTTCAACCTGCTCCAGGGTGGCCTCGGGCTGCCCGACAAGGACTACTACTTCGACGAGAAGTTCGCCGAGGTGCTGGCGAAGTACGCCGACTACCTGACCCGCCTCTACGAGCTCGCCGAGCACCCGGACCCGCGTGCGGCCGCCGAGACCATCATCCGGATCGACACCCGCCTGGCCGAGGGCCACTGGGCGCGCGAGCAGACCCGCGACAAGCAGAAGACCTACAACCTGCTGACCCTCGCCGAGCTGCGCGAGCTGGCCCCCAACTTCAACTGGGATGCCTACGTCCGCAACCTCTCCGGCTCGAAGCTGACCACCGAGGCGGTGCTCGGTGAGGTGGTCGTGCGGCAGCCGTCCTACTTCACCCACCTCTCCACCGTGCTCGGCGAGGTCGACATCGACGACTGGAAGCTGTGGCTCTACTTCCACGTGCTTCGCTGGGCCGCGCCCTACCTGACCGACGACTTCGTCGAGACCAACTTCGACTTCTACGGGCGCACCCTCAACGGCACCCCTGAGCTCCGGGAGCGCTGGAAGCGCGGGGTGGCGATCGTGGAGGGCGCGATCGGCGAGGCGGTCGGCAAGGAGTACGCCGCGCGGCACTTCCCGCCCGAGGCGAAGGCCCAGATGGACGAGCTCGTCCACAACCTCCTGGAGGCCTACCGCAAGTCGATCTCCGAGCTCGACTGGATGGGCGAGGAGACCAAGGAGAAGGCCTACGAGAAGCTCGACAAGTTCACGCCGAAGATCGGCTACCCGTCGAAGTGGCGCGACTACTCAGCGTTGACGATCTCCAAGGACGACCTGATCGGCAACGTCTCCGCGGCGAGCATCTTCGAGACCGACCGGCAGCTCGGCAAGCTCGGCGGCCCGGTCGACCGTGACGAGTGGTTCATGCTGCCTCAGACGGTCAACGCTTACTACAACCCCGGCACCAACGAGATCTGCTTCCCGGCCGGCATCCTGCAGCGCCCGTTCTTCGACAAGGACGCGCACCCGGCGGAGAACTACGGCGGCATCGGCGCGGTGATCGGCCACGAGGTCGGCCACGGGTTCGACGACCAGGGCGCTCAGTTCGACGGCGACGGCAACATGCAGGACTGGTGGTCGCCGGAGGACAAGGCGGCCTTCGAGGTGAAGACCAAGGCGCTGATCGAGCAGTACTCCAAGCTCTCTCCGCGGGACCTGCCCGGCGAGTTCGTCAACGGTGCCCTGACCGTCGGCGAGAACATCGGCGACCTCGGCGGCCTGACGATCGCTCACACCGCCTACATGCTCGCGACCGGCGGCTCGGCGGAGATCGGCGATCGGCAGCGGCTCTTCCTCAACTGGGCCTACGTGTGGCGCACGGTGCGCCGCAAGGAGCAGGCGCAGCAGTACCTCACCATCGACCCGCACAGCCCGCCCGAGTTCCGCGCCAACATCGCGCGCAACCTCGAGGAGTTCCACGAGGTCTTCGGCACCGCTCCGGGCGACGGTCTGTGGCTCGATCCGGAGGAGCGCGTACGGATCTGGTGACCCGTGTGGGTAGGGGTATCGGTGAATATTCGATAACAACGTAAAGGAGTTACGCGGGAGGGCGGCCTCACAAATTCGCATTGCAGGAACTTGTTTCTCCACGCTATCGATTCTGGTGCAAGGATTCCGTCAATCCTGGCCCCCACAATCGAGGAGAACCCCACGATGCGTACCGTTCGAGTAGCGGGAGCGGCGACCGCTGCCGCTGTTGCAGGAACTGCCTTCATCGCCTCCTTCGGAAGTCCCGCCGGCGCCGCCCCTGCCGACTCCGCCTCCACCATCACCCCGGCGAGCGTCACGGCGACCGGCCTGGCTGCCCAGCAGATCGTCGACGACGAGTCGATCGCGGACAAGGCCATCAGGGCGCTGAGCAGCAAGCCGTCGACCTGGAAGGTCGGCGCAGGCCAGGAGCTGGTGCCCGTGGTGACCCTGAGGGACACCACCGGCGCCACCCACGTACGGATGAACCGGACCTATGAGGGGCTCGAGGTCGTCGGCGGCGACCTGGTCGCCCACCAGAGCAGGTCGGGTGCGGTGACCTCGGTCTCCCAGGGGCTGGCGACGATGCTCGACCTCTCGGTGAAGCCGACCGTCACCGAGGCCGCGGCGACCAAGGCCGCGCTGACCCTGGACGCGGTCACCAAGACGATCACGGGTCTCGCGGCCGACAAGAAGTACGCGCCCGAGCTCGTCGTCGATGCGGTCGACGGCGCGCCGACGCTGGCCTGGCGGGTGACCACCAAGGGCACGCAGGCCGACGGCACCCCCTCGCGCCTCGCGACCTACGTCGACGCGGGCACCGGCACGGTGCTGCGCCGGGTCGAGGGCATCCACACCATCGACGGCGAGGGCAACACCCTCTACTCCGGAACCGTCCCGCTGCAGGTGAAGCAGAACGGCTCGACGTACGAGCTGCGTGACGACACCCGTGGCGGCACCTACACGACCGACATGAACAACGCCCAGGACAGCATGTCGTGTCAGCTCCTCGGCCTCGGCTGTGTCGCCGGCGACGTCGTCACCAGCCCGACCACGACCTTCGGCAACGGCTCCAACGACGACCGGGCGACCGCGGCGGCCGACGCGCAGTACGGCACCAACGTCACCTGGGACTACTTCAAGAACGTCCACGCCCGCGACGGCATCTTCGGCGACGGCTCGGGCTCGTTCAACCGCGTCCACTACGGCAAGAACTACGTCAACGCCTTCTGGGACGGCGAGAAGATGACGTACGGCGACGGCGACGGTGTCGGCTACGGACCGCTGGTGTCGCTCGACGTCGCCGGCCACGAGATGACGCACGGCGTCACCGAGAACACCTCCGGCCTGGAGTACTCCGGTGAGTCCGGCGGCCTCAACGAGTCGACCTCGGACATCTTCGGCACGGCGGTCGAGTTCTACGCGAACAACGCCGAGGACAAGGGCGACTACCTGATCGGTGAGTCCTTCATCCTCGACGGCGGCGACCCGCTGCGCCGGATGGACAACCCGTCCTCCGACGGCAACTCGGTCAACTGCTGGTCGTCCTCGACCGGCAACCTCGACGTCCACTACTCCAGCGGCGTCGGCAACCACTTCTTCTACCTGCTCTCCGAGGGCTCGGGCACGAAGACCATCAACGGCGTCGAGCACTCGAGCACGACCTGCGACGGCTCGACGATCGCCGGCATCGGTCGCGACAAGGCCGAGAAGATCTGGTTCCGCGCCAACTCGACCTACTTCACCTCGACGACCGACTACGCCGGCGCGCGCGACGCGACGGTGAAGGCGGCGTCCGACCTCTACGGTGCCTCCAGCGCCGAGGTCGCGGCCGTCGAGGCGGCGTGGACCGCGGTCTCCGTGAGCTGACCTGCCAACAGAACCGGTCTCGACGGCGCCGTCCCTTCCAAAGACGGCGTCGTCGACCGCTTTTGGTAACTAAAGTACGAATTCGGGCGTGTGGTTATGCCGGTGCGGCGATTGGACGCATACTGGAGAGGCCGGGCCGGTTCTGCGGGTCCCCGTGGGGGAGGACCAACAGCGCCGGCTCGGCGTTATTTCCATCGCCTGGTGAATAACGGTTCGCGTGGACGGTTCGTCCCTGTCTACCCTGGAGGCATGTACTCCGGTATCGCCTACATGCGCCTGCGCTCCGTCGCCTGACGGCGGCGCTGCGAGGCATACTCACGCCGCTGTCCGGCCAGACGCCGGGTAGCTGCTCTCGCTTTCCCGGCTCCCGTACGCGAGCTGGAAGTTCACTTTCGTGTCTGTACAGACCCATCACACCTCTGCCCATCTGCGCGCCGAGGACATCTCGGTCACTCGGGGCGGTCGCCCCGTCCTGCGCGGCGTCTCCCTGACCGTCTCCGCCGCCAACCGGTCCCGGCTGGCCGTCGTCGGCGAGAACGGCCGCGGCAAGACCACCCTCCTCCATGTCCTGGCCGGACTGCTCGTCCCCGACTCCGGGCAGGTTCAGCGGCACGGCAGTCTGGGGATCGCCCACCAAGCCCTGGACGTACGTCCCGGGGACACGGTCGGCACCCTCACCTCCGCCGCTCTGGCGGAGTCCTACGAAGCGCTTCGGATGCTCGACGCGGCTGCCGAGGCGCTCGCCGAGGACCCGACGGACTCCGCGGGGACGTACGCCGCCGCGCTCGAGCGCGCGACCGCGCTGGACGCCTGGGACGCCGAGCGCCGGGTGCAGATCGCGCTGGAGGCGCTCGGCGCATGCACCGATCCCACCCGGGAGCTGGGGACGCTGTCGGTCGGGCAGCGCTACCGGGTGCGGCTGGCCTGCCTGCTCGGGGCGCACCACGACCTGCTCGTGCTCGACGAGCCGACCAACCATCTGGACGCCTCGGGGCTGGCGTTCCTGACCGAGCGGATCCGGAGCCATGCCGGCGGGGTCGTCCTGGTCTCCCACGACCGTCTCCTGCTGCGCGAGACCGCCGTCGAGTTCCTCGACCTGGACCCGAGCGAGGACGGCCGGGCCCGGACGTACGCCGGTGGCTATCAGAGCTGGCAGGAGGGCCGGCGCCGCGAGCGCGAGCGCTGGGAGCAGGACTTCGCGGCGCAGCAGGAGGAGCACCGTCGGCTGCAGGACTCGGTCTCGGCGGCCCGGGACCGGTTGAGCACGGGCTGGCGCCCGCCCAAGGGGACCGGGAAGCACCAGAGGCAGACCCGCGCTCCCGGGTTGGTGCGGTCCTACAACCGCGACCTCGCGGCACTCGAGGCGCACCGCATCTCGGTGCCGGAGCCGCCGAGGTCGCTGCGCTTTCCCTCGCTCCCCTCGGATGTCGGGGGGACGCTGCTGCGTTGTGAGGACGTCGGTGTTCCCGGCCGCCTGTCCGCACCGGTCTCCTTCGCTCTCGACGTCGGTGAGCGGCTGCTCGTCACCGGCCCGAACGGGGCGGGCAAGTCGACGTTGCTGCAGGTGCTGGGCGGCGGGCTGGTGCCGTCGGCCGGGTCGGTGTGGGTCTCGCCGGGGGCACGGGTGGCGCTGGTCGGTCAGGAGGAACCGGACTGGACGCCGGGCCTGACCGCGGCCGAGATCTATGCGGAGCACTGCGGACGGCTGGTCGCCTCCGGGGCGGTGTCCGAGCGGGCGGTCGTCTCGCTCCGGTCGACGGGGCTGATGGACGCGGAGGCGCGGCGTACGCCTGCGGCGCGGTTGTCCCAGGGGCAGCAGCGACGGCTCGAGCTGGCGCTGCGGCTGGCCTCGCGCCCGCACCTGCTGATCCTGGACGAGCCGACGAACCACCTGTCGGCCGGGCTGGTCGACGAGCTCACGGCTGCGCTGCGGGTCACGTCGGCGGCGGTGGTCGTGGCGACTCATGATCGGCAGATGCTGGCCGATCTCGCCGACTGGCCGACGTTGGCGCTGGGGAAGTAGTCGGTGGTCCCTGGTAGACCTGAGTCCATGACTGATCCGGCCAGTGACGTACGTGCTCGTGCAGAGGCGCATCTGCGTGCCCTGGTGGGCCGCGACGACGCCACGCTGCGCGAGGACCAGTGGTCCGCGATCTCGGCGCTCGCCGTCGAGCGCCGGCGGGCGCTGGTCGTGCAGAAGACCGGGTGGGGGAAGTCGGCGGTCTACTTCGTGGCGACGCTGTTGCTGCGTGAGGCCGGTCTCGGGCCGACCGTGATCGTCTCGCCGCTGCTCGCGCTGATGCGCAACCAGATCGCGGCGGCGCAGCGGGCCGGGATCCGGGCGGTGACGATCAACTCGACCAACCCCGAGGACTGGGTCTCGATCGAGGAGGCCATCCACGCGGGCGAGGTGGACGTCCTGCTGGTCTCTCCCGAGCGGCTCAACAACCCCAAGTTCCGCGACGCGGTGCTGCCTCGGCTGGCTGCCGAGTGCGGCCTGCTGGTGGTCGACGAGGCCCACTGCATCTCCGACTGGGGGCACGACTTCCGGCCCGACTATCGCCGGATCCGTACGCTGCTGGCCGACCTTCCCACCGGGATCCCGGTCCTCGCGACGACCGCCACCGCCAACTCCCGGGTGACCGCGGACGTGGCCGAGCAGATGGGCTTGGGGGTTCTCGTGCTTCGAGGATCGTTGGACCGGGAGTCGCTGCGGCTCGCGGTGGTCTCGCTGAAGACCCCCGAGCAGCGGCTGGCCTGGCTCTCCGACCACCTCTCCGAGCAGCCGGGATCGGGCATCGTCTACTGCCTGACGGTCGCCGCGACCGAGGAGATCGCCGACTACCTGCGCTCGCGTGGTCATGACGTGGCCGCCTACTCCGGACGCACGGAGGCGGCCGAGCGGGCCGAGCTGGAGGAGTCGCTGGCGGCCGGGAAGGTCAAGGCGCTGGTCGCGACCTCGGCGCTCGGGATGGGCTTCGACGCGACGCTCGGGTTCGTGGTCAACATGGGCGCGCCCTCCTCCCCGGTCTCCTACTACCAGCAGGTCGGCCGCGCCGGCCGCGGCACCTCCGACGCCTCGGTCGTGCTGCTCCCCGGCGCCGAGGACCGCGACATCTGGGCCTACTTCGCCTCGCTCGCCTTTCCGCGCGAGGAGCAGGTGCGGCAGACCCTGGGTGTGCTCTCCGAGGCGGGGCGGGCGCTGTCGACCCAGGCGCTGGAGACCTACGTCGACCTGTCGCGCTCGCGCCTCGAGCAGATGCTCAAGGTGCTCGACGTCGACGGCGCCGCCCGCCGGGTCGGTGGTGGCTGGGAGGCGACCGGGGTCCCGTGGGACTACGATGCCGAGCGCTATGCACGGGTCGCGGAGGCTCGGCGCCGCGAGCAGGACGCGATGCTCGCCTACATCTCGACCGACCAGTGCCGGATGCGGTTCCTGCGCGAGCAGCTCGACGACCCCGGCGCCGTGGACTGCGGTCGGTGCGACAACTGCGGCGGTTTCGCAGTGACCTCGGCGGTCTCCGAGGGAGCGGTCCAGGAGGCGTCGGCCCGGCTGTCGCGGCCCGGGGTCGTCGTGGAGCCGAAGAAGATGTGGCCGACCGGCCTCGACCGGCTCGGCATCTCGCTCAAGGGCAAGATCAAGGAAGGCCCGCTCGAAGGGCGCGCGGTCGCGCGGCTGACCGATCTCGGCTACGGCCAGGCGCTGCGCGACCTCTTCCGCGAGCCCGCCCAGGACGGCCCGGTGCCGGTGCCGCTGGTGAAGGCGGTCGTCGAGGTCCTGGGCGACTGGAAGCCTCGCGTGGGCGGCATCGTCTACGTCGAGTCGGCGACCCGCCCCACCCTGACCCGCGACTTCGCCGAGGGTCTCTCGCGCTATCTCCGCGTCCCCGTCCTCGGCTCGTGGGCCATCGTCGACCCCGACGTCGGCCCCGGCCAGGGCGCCTCCAACTCCGCCCAGCGAGTCGCCGCGGTCGGTCGCCGGTTCTCCCTCCACGCCGAGGTTGCACCGGGTGCTGACGTACTGCTCGTCGATGACCGCGTCGCGACCGGCTGGACCGTGACCCTCGCGGCCCGCGCTCTCCTCGACGCCGGCGCCGGTTCGGTGAGCCCGTTGGTGCTGGCGACGACGACCTAGGGCGCGCCGGAGGAGCGCGCCTTCAGGTCGCCGGCCGGACGATGCCGTGGTCGTACGCGAAGACGATGGCGGCGGCGCGGTCGCGGAGGTCGAGCTTGGCGAAGATGCGGCCGATGTGGGACTTGACGGTCAGCTCGGAGATGACGAGCCGCTCGGCGATCTCGGAGTTGGTCCAGCCGGAGGCGAGGCCGCGGAGGACCTCGAGCTCGCGATCGGTGAGCTCGGAGACCTCGACCGCGCTCGACGCCGACGGCGCGACCGCGGAGCGGTAGGTGGCCAGGACCCGGCCGGTGATGGCGGGATCGAGCCAGGCGTCACCGAGGGCGACGGAGCGTACGGCCATGACCAGCTCCTCGGCGGGCGAGTCCTTGAGGATGAAGCCGGCGGCCCCGGCGCGCAGGGCCCCGGAGACGAGCTCGTCCTCGTCGAAGGTGGTCAGCACCAGCACTGGCGGAGCCTCCGGCAGCGCGCGCAGCAGACCGGTCGCGGTGATCCCGTCGACCTGCCGCATCCGCAGGTCCATGACGACGACATCGGCCGGGTTGGCCTCGAGCGCCGCGACCACCTCCGAGCCGTCCCCGCACTCGGCGACGATCTCCAGTCCGTCGCGCCGTCGCAGGATGCGGCGCAGGCCGCTGCGTACGAGCTCCTGGTCGTCGACCACGATCACCCGGATCGGCGATGAGCCGTTGACCGGCGTCATGCGAGGGCCTTGCGTACGAGACAGTGCGGTGGGATCACCAGGTCAACCTTCCACATCGACTCCTCGGCCCCGGCCGACAGCCGGCCGCGAAGCTGTTCGGCGCGGGCGGCCATCCCGGCCAGCCCGGACCCCTCGCCGACCCCACGGCGGGTGCCGACGAGCGGGTTCTGCACGGACAGACGTACGCCGTCCGCGACCGCCAACGAGACCGAGACCGGGGCGCCGGGGGCGTGCCGGATGGCGTTGGCGAGGGACTCCTGCAGGATCCGGTAGATGCCCAGCCCGACGCCGGCGTCGATGCGGGCGAGGTCGCCGGTGGACGCGAACGTGATGGTCTGGCCCGCGCTGCGGCCCTCCTCGATGAGCCGGACCACGTCCGCGGCACCGGGGAGCGGCGCCGTCCCGGTGCCGGAGGTCGACAGCGCCCCGATCGTACGGCGGATCTCGGCCATCGCCCGGCGCCCGACGGCCTCGGCCTCGGTGAGCGCGGACACCGCCTCGCCGGGGTCGTCGCCCTCGGCGACCGACCGCCGCGCGGCGGTCAGATGGAGCAGGGTGATCGAGAGCGAGTGACCCACGAGGTCGTGGATCTCGCGGGCGATCCGGGTGCGCTCGGCCTCGGTCGCGCGGGCGTGCTCCTGTGACCTAGCGAGCCGTTCGGCGCGTAGCGCACGCATCTGGGCGAGCATCAGCAGCCCGAGGATCCAGCCGACGGCGAGGAGCAGGAAGTGCACGCCGATGCCGCTGGGCGTGCCCACGGCGAAGATCCACATCGTCACGGCCGAGGCGGCCGCATAGAGCGTCCCGGTCCGGAACCCCTCGCGGATGACCATCTCGAGAGTGAGCGGCACCAGCACGGCCGGCGCGAAGTCGTGCTGTGGCCAGAACGCGGAGGCGGGCTGCGACATCAGCCAGGCCGACCCGGCCAGGGTCGGCAGCAGATCGACGACCCACATGTGGGTCTTGAGCCACTCACCCCTGGTCGGGATGAAGAAGATGCTCAGTGACGGGACGACGATGACCAGGCCCGCGACAACCATGTCGCCGGCGGTGCCGCGCTGGAGCACCGCCACCGTGACCATCGCGACGAGACCGAAGGCCGACAGCAGCGGCGCCCACCAGGGGATGTCGAGATTCTTGCTACGGCAGCGCCGTTCCAGGAAGTCGCGCACATCGCGAGCGGAGTCCTGGACACTCATGCCGCTCAGTCTAGAAACGCGTGAGCCGTATCGCATCCGACCGTGGCAGGCGGCCGCTCTCCTACCAGGGTAGGAACGCAGGTGCCTGCCAGCGTGCGATGCGCGCAGGTGCCGCCGATCACTAGCGTCGAACCATCATCCCAACGACAACGGAGACGGTGAGGACGATGACCTGGAGCCAGACCCACGAGCGTTACCGGCTGCTGAACGAGGTGGAGGCGGAGCTGAGAGCTGGCCTCGCGCGCGAACTGCCGTGGACGCCGGCTCATGAGGAGGCTTTCGCCACTCCCGAGCGGCTGGCGCAAGCCCTGCGCCATCGGTGGCGGATCCGGTTCCAGGCGCAGCTCGATCCGGCGCTGTCGCCGGAGGACTACGAGGCGACCTTCGCCGACCTGCTGGCCGAGCTGGCACCGCTGATGGGGCTGATCGGCACCCACGAGCTCGGGGAGGAGCTGGCCGATGCCTCGGCGTGATCTGCCGCCGATCGAGCGCGGGAGGTCGTACGCCCGCTGGGCCCTCTCCCAGGGCATCAACCGAGCGGTGCTGAGCCTCGCGTCGAGGCGCGGCGACCCGCTCGCCGAGCTGATGTGGTCGCATGAGGTGCCGGACTATGACCGGCTGCGAGCGCGAGGCCCGATTCACGTGAAACCGTTCATGGCCGGCACCGTGTCGTACGCCGCCGCCAACGAGATCCTGCGCAGCAGCGACTTCGGCGTAGGCGACGGCCAGGGCGAGCTCCCGGTGCCGTTGCGGTGGCTGCTCGGCAAGGTGAGCGCGCCCGACGCGCTGGGCCTGGTCGATCCGCCGTCGATGCTCGCGGTCGACCCGCCGCTGCACACCCGCTACCGCAAGCACGTCTCGAAGGCGTTCACCGCGCGCCGGATCAGCTCGATGGCCGAGATGGTCACCGCTGTCGCCGGCGACCTGCTCGACGAGATCGACCCGCGCGAGGGGCGGGTCGACCTCATCGAGGAGTACGCGGCGAAGCTCCCGATCGCGGTCATCGCCGAGCTCCTCGGGGTGCCAGCTGCGGACCGCGCCGACATCCTGCGCTGGGGTGACCAGGCCGCCGCAATCCTCGATCCGGGCTTGTCGTGGCGGGACTACTCCCACGTCGAAACCGCGATGCGCTCGCTTCACCACTGGTTCGAGAACCACGTCCGCCGCCTCCGCGCCGACCCCGCCGACGACCTCCTCAGCGCCCTGGTGATCGCCGGCGACCTCGACGACATCGAACTCCACGCCCTCGGGTTGTTGCTGCTGGCGGCCGGTTTCGAGACCACCGTCAACCTGCTCGGCAACGCCGTCGCTGCCCTCGACGCCCACCCCGCCCAGCGGTCGCTTCTGCTTGCGGACCCGTCCCTCGTCGAGGGTGTCGTCGAAGAGACTCTGCGCTGGGACCCGCCCGTCATGGCCACCGTCCGCCAGGCCTATACGGATACGCGCGTCGCGGGCACGGACGTCGCCAAAGGCACCGCCGTCGCCGTGGTCATCGGCGGAGCCAACCGCGACCCGTCCGTGTTCGAGGACCCCGACACGTACGACATCACCCGGGCCGACGCGGACCAGCACCTCTCCTTCTCCGCCGGCGCCCACTTCTGCCTCGGCGCCAGCCTCGCCCGCCTCGAGGCCCGCGTCGGCCTCCGCATGCTCTTCGAGCGCTTCCCCACCCTCCGCGTCGACGGCGAAGCCACACGCCGCCCCACCCGCATCCTCCGCGGCTACGCATCCCTGCCCGTCGCCCTCGGATAGCGGACCGTGGGTCGACATCGGCGCAGCCTCGAACTGGCAGGCTGGACTGACTGACGAAGGCTTCAAAACTTGCGGGTGAGACGAACTGGCCCACTGGAATGCGCATTGAGAAGACGACGGTGCTCGCGCTCGCGGGCTGGGCATCCCAGTGTGGGAGTCGCCAACCGCGTTCGGCGAGGACGTCACCCCGAGAGGGCGTTGCGTCAGTCACCTACTCTTCGAGACCAGCCGAATCGAGATCCTCGTCCGGTGGTTGCAGGTGCACGGATGGGCCCCGAGGGATCCGTTGGTAAGTTCGTCACGCGCTGACAAACGGTATGCAGGGTGATGTACTGATATTGCGCACCCGGTGGGGGTGCGCACGGATCCAGCGGGAGGGTCAGCATGGGTGACAGCGACGAGATCAGGGCCGACTTCGACAAACTGAATGATGCTCACAAGAACCTAGTCGCGGAACGTGACCTCGTGAAGAGCCTTGATCTTGGAGACGCTCCTGCTGCAGCGGTGTTCGGTGGGTCGGCCTTGGGTCAGTCGTTGGCGCAGACCGTCGCGCGAGCGCATGCGAGCTTGATCGAGGCGAAGCAGGACACGGTGCGTGGTCTAGATAAATACGCCACTGCAACCTATGACGCCCAGACCGACATCATGGCGACAGACGAAGGCCAGGCCGCGGTGGCTCAGACGATGGCCGAGGCACTGCAGGCACTCAGCAACCCACTGGTGATGTTCAATCGGACGGGCACCGCGTTCGGGAAGTCCATGCCGATCTGACACTCCTCGGGTTGTGCCTCAGAGGGTCTTGTACGTCGCCATGATCGGTGCGATCAGCGCATCGGCGGTCTTGCGGTCGATATCAGACTTGTTGAACTCCCAGGTGACTGTGACCTGATCGCGAGTCGTTGACGCGACGGTTCCATAGTGGTCTTGCCAAGTGAACTCGGTCTCGGCGCGAAAGTGATAGAAGGGCGTTCCGTTGATGGTCTCGTCAGGAAGTCGCTCGACCTTGGTGAGGCTGGAGTCTGACTTCAGTTGGCCATGCACGAGCTTCGCAAGTCCTTCAACGGCTTCCGCGAGGTCCCCGTCGGCGCCGTAGGCATCAGCCATGAGTCCACCTGAGCCGGGGGAGAGCCCGACGGAGTTCTTCGGCGCACGCATTGTCTGGGACTGTTTGCGATTGGAGCTGAGAGCCCAGTCCGGAGGAACTTGGAGTTGAGCGACGTCGACAGATGCGACCTGCCAGTCAGCCGGCACAGCCGGTTCGCTGGGGCGTGGGTCGGTGGACACCTCAGAAGCGGAGGCCGAGGTGCTTGTCGTGGGATCGGTGGCTGGGCCTTGGTCGTTCGCGCACCCGGCAAGGACGATACCGAGCGAGCTGGCCAATGCGGCGATGGTCATCGCCCGAGACGTCTTCATGGCCCACGACCCTAGAGCAGTTCCCTGGATTCGCTGGCAGGTCCCGCGATTGCACGGTGTAATTTCGTAAGTCGGGGTGGACTCTGCCCCTGGATTCGTTCTCGGGAGGGGACAACGACATGACGGGCGTACAAGGTCCTTGGATGACTCGGCTCAGGGCGTATGTCGAAGGTGCCGACGTAGCTGCCCTCGACGCGCTGACCGACCGATGGAACGACGGAGAGCGCACGTTCCGCAGCGCAGGGCGCACTCTCCACGAGAACAGCAAGAAGGTCGAGGATGGGTTTTCCTCGGCTTCGGAGTCGGGACAGGCTGCCCGCCAAGGTATGCAGCAGGCGGGCGAGAAGACGGCCGACAAGAGCGACGTGTTGAAGGAAGCTGTTGCGGCGATGCGGCATTACCGAGGCACGTTGGCAACGGCTCGGACGCAGTACGCCACATTAGCTGCGGGCTTGCCGAAGACGCATGGCCCAGCGCCGGATCCGGCGGACTACCCGACCTCCGGGACTGGAGTGGATGGTGAGGCGAACGCGAAGGCATTAAAGGCGAAGCAGGCGGAACATGCTGCCGCTGAGGCGGCGATCGCGCATGCGGAAACCGAGGCTGCCGCACAGGTTGGATATGTCGATGATGCCGTGCGCGAAGACGAGCCGAAGATCCGCGCCCTGTACGACGACGGCACCAACTCCGAGCCGTTGCCACAGGGGACTTCGGCGTCGCAGCCCGGTTCCTACAGTCAGATCCAGGCCTCGAAGTCGCGGATGCAGAAGTACAACTCCGGCACCCTCTACCCCGACGGCTGGGGCCACGAACTGATCGCTCAGGAGAAGGCGAACATCGCGGGGTACGAGGCCGAGAACAAGCCTGAGTGGAACGGCACCGAGTGGATCAACGCTGATGGCACCCCCGCCCCCTCGACGTCGTACGCGATGGTCGAGACGGCTGACGGCCTCGCACCCCTCGCCGGCGGCACAGGCGGCATGTCCGCCCTCGCGATCGCCGGTGGTGGTGCCCTCCTGGGTGCTGGCGTGGCCAAGGCGATCGCCAGCAAGTTCGCCGCCGGAGCGTCCGCGAAAGCAGCGACCGCAGGAGCCGCCTCCCGGTCGGCCGCGGCCAGGTCCGCAGCTGCCAGGGCGGGCGCCGCAGGTGGCCGTGCGGGAGCCGGTGCGCGAGGCACTGGTGCCGGCGGACGTGGCGCCGCTCGCGCTGGCGCTGCTGGCCGCGGCGGAGCCGGTGCAGCTGGCGGCCGCGGTGCCAAGAAGCGGGACCCAAACGGCAGCCAGCCCCAAGAGTGGGAAGCCGACTACACCGACGACTGGACCGAGACCGCCAGCGACGTCTTGGACCCCAACGCCTCCCGCGGCTGGGTCCCGAACGCCGCTCAAGCTGATGACGAGAAGCGACGCTAACCTGGCCTATGGGTAGGTGGTCCACTTCGGCGCCCGCTTCCCGATGGAAGGACGTCCTCCTGGTCAGCCGCGCCGCCTAATTGAACTCGTCCTCCAACTTCTCGCGGAGCGCCGGCAGGTCGTCTGACGGGTCTAAGTCGGCGTCACCGCCTACAGACTTGGTGACCACGCCGTACCCCGTGGTGTCGTTCAGCGGTATCGCAACAGTGGCTTTAAGCGTGCTGGTCGATGCCGTAGCCATCGTCTGCGCTTGACACGATCCGTCCGGCTTGTCGGCGTACTCCATGGAGGAGTCAGCAGCTAGATCGACACACTCCGTTTCCAGCCGGGCGTCCGCTCGCTCCGCGGCGGTGTCGTCGCCGACGTCCCCGAACGTGTACACCTCCACTTCGTAGGAAACCACGCCTTGGCCCTGCGTCCCATGCGCACTGCAGACCGCCATCTCAGACCGGCTTCGGACGGTCTGATGGGTGTGTTGCTGATCATCGAGTGTGACCTCGCTCAGAAGCGGGGCACTGCCCTCGTCGAAGACCACCGCGCACAAGTCCGTGGGAAGAGCCTTAGCCGCCTTCTCTGCGTCACCACAGCCTGCGGAAACCGCTAGCAGCACGGTGATCCCGGCGACAACGCTCACCTTCACTCTGTACCTCACCACGTGCCGGAGTTTTCCATCGTTGCGCCGTCAGTACCGGAGATCTTCGGCCAAGCGTTTCCAGAATTCAATCCGTCGATTCCGTTCTCGGCGATCTTCCAGACGGCAGCGTTGGCCGTGCCGTCTTCGGCAAGGTAGCGCCCCAATTGGTTGGCAAGCTTGAGGACGGTCGTCACGGCTGATCCGATCAACTCCTCGGTCGGACCGATTTCGAGGGTGAGGATCTGACCCGCGTCACACCCATCTTTGACGACCGAGACCGTCTGGCTGGCGAAATCAATGAGCGCGTCGATGATGTCTTGCCACGATGACAAGATGTTGCTGCTGCCTTGGCCGCACATCTCGATAGCCGTCTTCAGACCGTCTTCGACGGCACTGATCGCCGCTACTTGCTTTTCCGCTTGGTCCGCGAATGCGTCGGCGCCTCGGCTGTCCCCTCCCCACGCGTCACGTACATCGCCGATCGCGTCTGGAAGGTCACCTTGCTTGAGGTCGTGCAGGACCGCGCTTGCGGCGATGTAGGAGTTCTGAATGAGGCCCAGCGTGACTGGGTCGCCCTGGACCTGGTTGGCTTGCTCCCAGATCTCCGGGGCCTTCTCCTCGAAGAGGTCCCAGAGTGAGTTCGCGGCTTCCTGAAGAGCATCGATGCCTCGATTGACCGTCCAGTGGAGCCATGGCTTCGCGGTCCACTCGTACCAAGGGATCGCTTCGATCCTCCGGTTGAACTCATCCTGAGCCCAGTCGATGCCCTCATTGATACCTGCTTGCGCCTCGTCCATGTTCCGCTGCACTTCGGCCCAGAACTCGTCGTAGGTCATCATGTGTGCTCCACCCCCTCAACGATCCTCTCCAGCTTCCGGAAACGATCATGTATGTCTTGGTCCGTTGCGCCGAAGTCCTTGGCGACGGCTACAAGAGTCGCCCGGAAGGTCCCTGCGGTTTCGCCGCCCGCAGCAAGTGCAGCCACCATCTGGTTGATGAAGTCGTCGTGGTGTCGACCGCTGGCCGCACCGAGAAGACCGAAGGCCTTGCCCTTACCGACGCCGTCCTCGGCGTGCTTCCTTGCCTCTCGCAGCTTCTCGGCCACCAGGTCAAACTGGAAAGCCGCCCTAATCAGCTGCTCGACGTCTACTCGTAGAGTTCCCACTTAGAACCATTCCCCCGCATCTTCGATCGCCTCACGAATACCCGACTGCAGGTCATGAGACGTTGCCCTGGCCAGCCAGTCCTCATCGACGTTGACGCACATGCTGCCGACTCTCCCAGCTGGCAACTCGACCGAGACGTGCCCGTTCCTCGCCCGACCGATCTTCGGCGGGTCAGGGCGCGGGCGGGACTTCTGTGCCGCTGGCCACTGATTTCCGCTCGGCCCGATGTACCGCCGTGTAGTAGGCCATACGAAGGTGCCGTTGTGAACCGCCTCCGCTCGCTCTGCAAGTTCGTCGCGACGCGGGCTCATCTCTCCCGACAGCATCGCCCGACGTCCGTCAGCTTCTGCATATGCGCCGGCGAACGCAGCTCTGACGCTGCGGCTCGAACCCGCGACGCCATCAAAGTTGTGGACCGTCACCTCGACGAACCTCAGCGCTGCGTCCAGGGTGACTGAGACGTTCTGGTCGTCGTCCGCCCCACGCTGTGGTGGAACATCCTGAAAGTACGTTTCTCCGTACACTTCTTGCAGCCGACGGAGTCGACTGGCACCCATTTCATCAAGCATCCCACCGCACCTTCCGAGACATGACGGGTCCACCCTGAGATCTGCCACCACACGTTTCACCTGAGGTACTAATACCCCAGGATCGCGATCCTAAACGTAAAGTCTTACAGCGTCTGGGACCGGCCGGGGACGTTCAATGTCACGATCTGCCGGAACATTTCCGAGAGCAGCGTGTCGACGTCTCTCCATCTGAACTCTTCAGCAGGCGGCATAGACGTACGCCGCTTCGTCCTGCTCCACGAGATCACGGTCGCGGAGGATGGTGAGCGGGGCGCGGGCGGGATCCGCGCAGACGTCGGCGAAGGAGAGGTCGGCCTCGGCTAGGGAATCGGGGTACTCGACCTGGAGCACGTGGGACCCGTAGACGTCGGTGTAGGCGGCGCACTCGTCGTACGCGCCGCACTCCTCGACGACGGCGAAGTCGAAGCCGAGGTCGTCGTGAGCCGGTCGGGCGGCTTCGGCGGCGTTCTTCTGGGCGATCGCGAGGCCGAGGTCGTGAGCGGCGGTCACATATGCCGATGCCAGGGCGAAGGCGCCGTCCCGGGAGATCGAGTCGAAGCGGGTCCAGGTGTCGAGGTTGTCGATCTCGACGGCGTCGAAGCCGTCGTCCGCGCAGCCTTCGATGATCGGGCCGACGACCTCGAGGATCGCCGCACGAGCGGAGGCGGTGGAGGGGTCGAGGATGAGCTCATCGGGCCAGTCGGGGTCGCGTACGGGATCGCCGGAGGCATCACGGAGCACGGCAGACGGATGGCCGGACCAGTCGGCGCCGGGTTGGGTCTGGAAGCCGTTGACGTAGCAGACGTTGTAGGCGCCCTCGAGGGGCTCGGCGGTGGCGTCGCGGGCGACCACATCGATCGGGGTGCCGTCGGACAGCTGATCGGCGATACCGCCGAGCTGGTAGTCGAAGACACCGTCGGTGGGTGGGAGATCGGGCGCCGTGTCGGTAGACGGCGCAGCGGCAGATCCGCAGGCCACCAAGGCGAGCAAGGCGAACGATCCGACAAGTGCGACGAGGGCCGGGCTGCCGATGACAGCCCGGCCCTGCGTACGTGCGCGTGAGCGGATCAGTGGAGGACCGTCGGAGCGGCGGCTCCGTGCTCGGCCTTGCTCTTGGGCAGGAACCACGCCGGGATGAGGGTGGCGAGCACCAAGATCGCGGCGATCACGAAGGTGGTCGAGAAGGCCTCGGCCATCTCGACCGGGATCGCCTTGAAGACCTCCGGCAGCTTGGCCGGGTCGAGACCCAGCGAGGCAGCGGCCTCACCGACCTTCTGCTGGTTGGCAGGGTCGGCCAGGAACTTCTCCAGACCGCCGGCCGGGACACCGAGCTTGTCGGCGAGGTCGTCCGCGGCGGAGATCGACTCCTTGCCGGACAGGGCGTTGGTGAGCAGCACCGAGAAGAGCGCGGTGCCGGCGGAGGCGGCGACCTGCTGGACGATGTTCACCAGGGTCGTGCCTCGGGCGATGGTGTGCTCGCGCAGCGTCGCCTGGGCGGCGGCGAAGGTCGGCATCATCGTGGCGCCCATGCCGAGGCCCATGATGAACAGCGACACCAGGAGATACCAGTAGGGCGTGGCGTCGTCGAGTCGCGAGAACATGAACATGCCCACCGCGATCGTGGTGAGACCGCTGAGGACGATCTTGCCCGGGCCGGTGCGGTCCGCGAGCATGCCGGCGAGCGGCATCGTGACCATCGCGCCCAGACCCTGCGGAGCCAGCAGCAGGCCGGCGTGGAGGGCGTCCTCGCCCCGTACCTGCTGGTAGTAGAGCGGGAAGAGCAGCGAGGCGCCGAAGAACGCCATCGCGAAGATCGACAGGGTGATCACCGCGACGGTGAGCTCCTTGTTGCCGAAGAGGCGTACGTCGATCAGCGGGTGATCGTTGCGGGCCGAGAGCGCCCACGGGATGAACGCGGCGATGAGCACCAGGCCCGCGACCATGAAGGCGAGCACCTTGGTGTCCAGGATCGTGCCGGCCTCGGGGATCGAGGAGACGCCGTAGAGGAACAGCGCCAGACCCGGGGACAGCAGCACCATGCCGAGGAAGTCGAAGGACTGTGACGGCTCGACGTGGTCCTTCGGCAGGGCGCGCCAGGCGTAGACGATGGCGACGACACCGATCGGGATGTTGATCAGGAAGATCCAGTGCCAGGAGGCCGAGTCGATCAGCGCGCCACCGATGATGGGGCCGAGGATCGGTCCGAGGAGCATGGGTACGCCGAGGATCGCCATCACGCGACCGACCCGCTCGGGACCGGCCGCCCGGGTCAGGATGGTCATGCCGAGCGGCATCAGCATGCCGCCGCCGAGGCCCTGGAGCACGCGGAAGCCGACCAGCATCGGCAGTGTGGTGGCCAGCGCGCACAGTGCCGAGCCGAGCGCGAACAGCACGATCGCGGTCATGTAGAGACGTTTGGTGCCGAACCGGTCGGCGGCCCAACCGGTCAGCGGGATCACCGTCGCCAGGGCGAGGGTGTAGCCGGTCATCGTCCAGGCGACCTCGGCAGAGGTGGCGTCGAACTCGCGCTGGAAGGTCTCCAGGGCGACGGAGACAACGGTGATGTCGAGGATCGACATGATCGATCCGAGCACGACGACGCCCGCGACGATGAGCACGCTCTTGTCGAGGTGATCGTCTGGCGCCTTCTCAGGCTTGGCAGAAATGTCTGTCACGGGTTGACAGCCTACGTGTGGCTTGATAGGTACCCTAGCCAATATTTACTTTTGATCGGTGACCTGGCTCACCCCGTGCCGAGCGGCCGCGGCGAGCAGGAAGGTCTTGATCGCCCGGTAGACCGGGCGGATCAGCCAGCCGGGCAGCGTGCCGTGGCGCTCCTCCTCCCAGACCCGCGCCCGCGGGTGGGACTGCAGCAGCCGGTCGAGCAGCGCCGGGGAGCCTGCCGTCGGAGCGCCGGCGAGCACGTCGATGCGGCACACGTGCTTGATGTTGGCGTACCCGTACTGGGCCGGGCTGACCAGTCGCAACGGCGCCCCGTGGTCGCCGTCGAGCGGTCGGCCACCGAGGCGATCGGCGAGCAGGACGTCCTCGGCCAGGAGGTCTTCGAGCTGGGCCACGAAGTGCTCGCCGTCGAGGCCGCGGACCATCACGTGGGTGACGGTTGTGCCCGGAACGAGGGCTGGTGCGACGTACCGCTGATAGACGTCGGCGAAGGCGGCCCCCTCCCAGTGGAGGTCGGTCACCGACCAGCCGGCGACGCAGTGGAAGTCGGCGTGGAGCTCGCGACGATCGGCGCCGGTCAGCTCGTCCAGGGCGATCTCGACCGGCGCTGTGAGCGCTCCGCCGAAGACCACTGTCGGATCTGCGGGCACGGTCGGTGGGGGCTGGGCGACGCGTCGCCCGAAGCGGGGGAAGAAGTCGATGCGCCGCTGGCCCGGCGGGAGGGCGACGTGCGGATGGGTGGTCTCGGTCATGTCAGCCACCGTGGCAGGGCCGCTGCCTGGCGCGCCTCAACCTCTGGGAGCGGCCCCCTCATCCTCGAGGATGAGAAACAGTCGGTGGTGGCGGCTACGGTCGTGTTCATGTCCTTCGTACCCGTCGCCGGCCGCGCCGTCTTCAGGCCCGCGCAGCCGCCGCGGGACTCGGCCGTGGAGTTCGTGGACTCCCGGCGTTCGGTGTCGTTGCCGATGCGGGCGGCGCTGCCGGTCCTGAAGAAGGCGTACGCAGCCTCCGACCTGCATCCCTCGGTCGCTCTGGTCGCGTCGGCAGCACATCTCGGGCTCCGGTTCGTGGCCGCGGGACAGCTGGAACCCGCCGATGGTTCGTGGGCGGTCCGCTACACGCCGGAGGACGAGGAGCGGGTGCGGCTGCTGGCCGAGGCGCGAGCCTACGAGGACCTCGACGACGAGGCCGCCGAGCTGCTGGTGCGGGAGATCGTGGCCGCGGTGGCGGACGCGGTGCCGACCTCCGCCCCGAAGGCGTCCGGATCGGGTGCGTTCCGGGAGTCGCTGCAGACCCGGCTGGCCCGCTATCGGACCGATGAGGGTCCGGTGACGGCTTCGCTGCCGTCCCTGGTGCGGCTCTCCTTCCGCGTCGAGGCGCCGGAGGAGGACCTGCTCGCCGGGTCGCTGACCTTGGTGCCGCAGGTGCACGACGAGGCCGACCCGCTGCACGTGGCCGATGCCGAGAGGCTGTGGGACGAGGCCGACGATCACGGCTTCGGCCCTCGGGCGCGTACGCATGCGCAGGTCGCTCTCCGTGGGGCGGCGGAGGCCTGGCCCGTGCTCGACCGGCTGCTCGACCTGCCCGTTCCGGTCGGGCTGACCCTGTCGAGCGACGAGGTCGTGGGGCTGCTCGAGGACGGCGTCGAGTGGCTCAAGGAGCGCGGTGTCGACGTGCTCTGGCCACGCTCGCTGTCACGAGACCTGACGACCTCGGTGGCGGTCGACCGGACACCGTCGACGTCCGCTTCGGCGCGCGAGGACCTGATGCGTGAGTCACCGCTCGGCGAAAAGGGACTCTTCGCCTTCCAGTGGCAGGTCGCGCTCGGCGGTGAGCCGCTCGATGCTGCCGAGATGGACGCTCTGGCAGCGGCCGCCGGCCCGATCCTGCGGCTGAGAGGGGCGTGGGCGGTCGTCCATCCCTCGGTGCTCCGCCGTGCGCGCAAGCGGCTGCTCAAGCGGATCAGCGGCGGCGAGGCGCTGGCCGTCGCCCTGACCGGTCAGGTGCCGGCGGAGGTCGCCGAGGCGGCCCCGGGCGAGAAGGTGATCATCGGCGCCTCGATCGCGCGGCTGCGTGATGAGGTGATCGCGGCGACCTCGGGTCCTCCCGTCGACGTGCCGCCAGAGCTGCAGGCGACGCTGCGCGGCTATCAGGTCGAGGGGCTGACCTGGCTGGCCGGGATCACCTCGCTCGGC
This sequence comes from Nocardioides sp. NPDC057767, assembly GCF_042798275.1. Classification (NCBI taxonomy): domain Bacteria; kingdom Bacillati; phylum Actinomycetota; class Actinomycetes; order Propionibacteriales; family Nocardioidaceae; genus Nocardioides; species Nocardioides sp. NPDC057767. Next base: position 43,091 of record NZ_JBHVKJ010000001.1, read on the forward strand.
CTGGGCGGGTGCCTGGCCGACGACATGGGTCTCGGCAAGACGCTGATGACGATCGCGCTCCACCTGCATCGCCAGAAGGAGCACGCCGGACCGACGTTGGTGGTGTGCCCGGCGAGCCTGCTGGGCAACTGGGAGGCCGAGCTCGCCCGGTTCGCGCCGGAGGTGGAGGTGCGCCGCCATCACGGGTCCGAGCGCGACCTCGACGGGGCCACGGGCGTCGTGCTGACGACGTACGGGACGATGCGGCGCGACGTCGAGCTGCTCTCCGCGGTGTCGTGGGGGCTCGTCGTCGCCGACGAGGCGCAGCACGTGAAGAACGCCGCCTCCGCGACCGCGAAGGCGCTCCGCGAGATCCCGTCGCACGCGCGGGTGGCGCTGACCGGCACCCCGGTGGAGAACAACCTGACCGAGCTGTGGGCCCTGCTCGACTGGTGTGTGCCGGGGCTGCTCGGCAGCCGACTCGCCTTCCGGAGGGCGTGGGCGAGCCAGATCGAGGCCGGTGCGGACGTCGGGAAGGCGAAGGAGTTCGCGGCGCTCGTCGGCCCGTTCCTGCTGCGTCGCCGCAAGTCGGACCCGGGGGTGGCGCCCGAGCTGCCACCGAAGACCGAGACCGACCACCTGCTGTCGCTGACCCGGGAACAGACCGTGTTGTACGAGGCGTTCGTCCGAAACGCCATGGAGAGGATCGAGCGGCTCGACGCCGACGACCCGCAGCGGCGCGGACTGGTCCTGAGCCTGCTCACCGGACTCAAGCAGATCTGCAACCACCCGGCGCAATTCTTGAAACAAGGGAGTCTCAATCAGGAGGCCGGCCGGATCACGGGCAGGTCGCAGAAGATCGAGCTCCTCGACGAGCTGGTCTCGACCGTGCTGGCTGAGTCGGGTGCGGTGCTCGTCTTCACCCAGTACGTCGCGATGGCCCGTCTCCTCGAGGCCCACTGGGCCGCCTCCGGGGTGGAGCACCAGTTCCTGCACGGCGGCACCCCGGTCGCGGAACGCTCCCACATGGTCGAGCGCTTCCAGGACGGCGAGGTGCCGGTCTTCCTGCTCTCGCTCAAGGCGGGCGGGGTCGGGCTCAACCTGACCCGTGCCGACCACGTGATCCATGTCGACCGGTGGTGGAACCCGGCGGTCGAGGACCAGGCGACGGACCGGGCCCACCGCATCGGCCAGACGCGTACGGTCCAGGTGCATCGGCTCATCACCCAGGGCACCGTCGAGGAGCGCGTCGCCGAGCTGCTGCAGCGCAAGCGGGTCCTCGCAGACGCGGTCCTCGGCGCCGGCGAGGCCGCCTTCACCGAGCTGTCCAACGCCGAGCTCCGTGAGCTGGTCCAGCTCGGCCCCCAGAAGCGCCGGAAGCGCCGCCGGATCGCGTCATGAGGTCGGCACTGACCTTTACCCGCGAGCCGCATCGGCGTGGGATGGTGCGGGTCGACTCGTGGTGGGGGCGGGCGTTCCTGCGGGCGATCGAGGAGCTGGCCTACGACGACAACCAGCTCACCGGCGCCCGCTCGCTCGCCCGCTCGGGGCGGATCGGAGGCCTGGTCGTCGAAGCCGGCCGGTTCGCCGCCGCGGTCGACGACGAGCGCGGGCTGTGGACGGTGACCGGCACGGTTCCGGTGTTGAGCGCGGACGACGTCGACGCGCTCTCCGAGGTCCTGGGTGCCTCGGCCGAGAGGGCTGAGGCCCTCCTTGTCGGGGAGCTCCCTCTGGATGTGGCCGAGCATGCCGAGGAGGCCGGGGTCGAGCTGGTCCCCTATGGCGAGGAGCTCGCGGTGACCTGCACGTGCGGCCACTGGCATGCGGTGTGCGGCCACTCGCTGGCGGTGCTCCACCAGCTCTGCTGGACGGTCGACCGCGACGCCACTGTGCTGCTTCACCTACGTGGCGCGGAGCGCGAGGAGCTGATCGGGCCTCTGCGTCCGGGACCGGAGATCGTCCGAGCGGCTCCGGTCGGCGAGGCGACGCGCGACCAGGTCGATGACGTCGAGATCGCACTCGACGCGGTGCTTCGGGCGCGTCACATGCTGGAGGAGTGACTCGAACGGGTGAATAGCGGCTAACCTGGCGGAATGACCTCGGCTCCGACGAAGACCAGGCGCGAGCAGATCCTGGACACCGCGGCCGAGCTCTTCGCGGCCCGCGGCTTCCACGGCGTCTCCGTCTCCGAGCTCGGCGCTGCCTGTGGCATCTCCGGCCCAGCCCTCTACAAGCACTTCCCGAGCAAGGACGCGATGCTCGCCGAGATGCTCGTCTCGATCTCCCAGGAGCTGCTCCGCGAAGGACGGGTCCGGGTGAGGGGCGCATCGAACACGGCCGAGGCGATCGAGGCACTGATCGACTGGCACGTCGACTTCGCACTGCGCGATCGAGCCCTGATCGTCGTCCAGGAGCGCGACTGGCAGTCGCTCCCGCACGAGGCCCGGGAGCAGGTGCGCACGCTGCAGCGGAAGTACGTCGACCTCTGGGCCGACCAGCTCCGCGACCGCAACCCGTCGCTGGCCCTCGACAGCGCCCGCGCGATGGCCCACGCCGTCTTCGGCCTGATCAACTCCACGCCGCACAACCGGGTCCTCCCCGAGGAGTCCACCCGCGCGGTGCTCACCAAGATGGCCCGCGCCGCCCTCGCGGAGTAGGGCCGACTTCGGAGTGGGACTTGTCACACGAGGTTAATGAACGTTAACCTCGTGCCATGGCGTCCAATCTGCGCGAGCTGACCCTCGAGCTGCGTGAGCGGCTCGAGCGGGTCCGGCAAGGAGGGAGCGAACGCTCCCGGCAACGGCACACCGACCGAGGGAAGCTGCTTCCACGAGACCGGGTGGACGGGCTCCTCGACCCCGGGTCACCGTTCCTGGAGGTGGCTCCGCTGGCGGCGTACGGGATGTACGACGACGGCGACGAGTGGGCAGTGCCGTCGGCGGGAGTGATCGCTGGCATCGGGCTGGTCGCCGGACGCAAGTGCATGATCGTCGCGAACGACGCGACGGTGAAGGGTGGCACCTACTACCCGCTGACCGTCAAGAAGCACCTGCGGGCGCAGACGATCGCGGCGGAGAACAACCTGCCGTGCATCTACCTGGTCGACTCCGGGGGCGCGTTCCTCCCGAAGCAGGACGAGGTCTTCCCCGACCGTGAGCACTTCGGTCGGATCTTCTTCAACCAGGCCAACATGTCCGCGAAGGGCATCCCGCAGATCGCCTCCGTGATGGGCTCGTGCACCGCCGGCGGCGCGTACGTGCCGGCGATGAGCGACGAGACCGTGATCGTCCGCGACCAGGGCACGATCTTCCTCGGTGGACCGCCGCTGGTGAAGGCGGCCACGGGTGAGGAGGTCACCGCTGAAGAGCTCGGTGGCGGGCTCGTCCACGCCACCAGGTCGGGCGTCGTGGACCATCTCGCCGACGACGACAAGCACGCCCTCGAGATCGTCCGCGGCATCGTCTCGACGCTCCCGGAGCAGGAGGTCTCGACAAGCTCGACCGCCGGGACCGGCTACGACGACCCCGTCGAGTCCCCCGAGACCCTCGTCGACGTGGTGCCGGCCGACACCAGGACCCCCTATGACGTGCGCGAGGTGATCCGCCGCATCGTCGACGGGTCGAAGCTGCAGGAGTTCAAGCAGCTCTACGGCGAGACGCTGGTCTGCGGGTTCGCCCACATCGAGGGGCAGCCGGTCGGCATCGTCGCCAACAACGGCATCCTCTTCTCCGAGTCGGCGCTCAAGGGCGCCCACTTCGTCGAGCTGTGCAACCAGCGCGGCATCCCGCTGGTGTTCCTGCAGAACATCACCGGGTTCATGGTCGGCAAGGAGTACGAGAACAAGGGCATCGCCCGCGACGGCGCCAAGCTCGTCACCGCGGTCGCCTGCTCGGTGGTCCCGAAGTTCACCGTCGTCATCGGCGGCTCCTACGGCGCCGGCAACTACGGGATGTGCGGTCGCGCGTACGACCCGAGATTCCTGTGGATGTGGCCCAACGCGCGCATCTCGGTCATGGGCGGCGAGCAGGCTGCCTCGGTCCTCGCGACCGTCGCCGGCAAGCCGGACGACGAGGAGTTCAAGACGCCGATCCGGGACCAGTACGAGACCCAGGGGTCGCCCTACTACGCCACCGCGCGGCTGTGGGACGACGGCATCATCGACCCCGCCGACACCCGGCGGGTGCTGGCCATGGGGCTCGCGGTGGCGGCGAATGCGCCCACGCCCGAGCCCAACTACGGAATCTTCAGGATGTGATGGCCGTGTTCGAGAGTGTTCTGGTCGCCAACCGAGGCGAGATCGCGCGCCGCGTCTTCCGGACGTGCCGCGAGCTCGGCATCCGGACGATCGCGATCTACACCGCGCTCGACGCGGACGCACCCCACGTACGTGACGCCGACGAAGCCGTCGAGGTGGCCTCCTACCTGGACGCCGACGCAGTGGTCAACGCTGCCGCCGAGGCCGGTGCCGAGGCCGTCCACCCGGGGTACGGCTTCCTCTCCGAGCGGGCCGAGTTCGCCCGCGCGGTCGCGAAGGCCGGGCTGACCTGGGTCGGTCCGACGCCCGAGGTCATCGAGCAGATGGGCCGCAAGGATGCGGCCCGCGAGATCGCGGTCGCCGCCGGCGTACCCGTGGTTCCGCGCGGTGAGGACAGCCCCTACCCGCTCCTGGTCAAGGCCGCCGCGGGCGGTGGCGGCAAGGGCATGCGGATCGTGCGCTCGCCGGAGGAGCTCGACGAGGCGCGGGCCGCCGCCGCCCGCGAGGCGCTGAGCGCGTTCGGCGACGAAACCCTCCTGATCGAGAAGTACGTCGAGCGTGGCCGCCACATCGAGGTGCAGGTCTTCGGCGACACCCACGGCAACGTCATCCACCTCTTCGAGCGCGACTGCTCGACCCAGCGTCGCCACCAGAAGGTGATCGAGGAGGCCCCGGCCCCGACGCTCACCGACGAGCAGCGGAACCTGGTCCTGACCAGCGCCGTCGCGCTCGCGAAGCAGGTCGGCTACACCGGTGCCGGGACCGTCGAGTTCCTGCTCGACGACGCCACCGGCGACGCCTACTTCCTGGAGATGAACACCCGCCTCCAGGTCGAGCACCCCGTGACCGAGGAGATCACCGGTGTCGACCTCGTCGCGCTCCAGCTCCGGGTCGCGGCGGGTGATCCGCTCGGCATCATGCAGGACGACGTACGTGTCGACGGCCACGCCATCGAGGTGCGGGTCTACGCCGAGGACGCCTTCGAAGGGTTCCTGCCGCAGGCCGGCCGGACCTCGATCGTGCGCTGGCCCGGGAACGCCCGGGTGGAGCACGCCCTGGAGAGCGAGCAGGTCGTCAGCACCGCCTACGACCCGATGCTCGCCAAGATCATCGTCCACGGCGCCGACCGCGAGGAGGCCCGGGCCGCGATGGTCGCGGCGCTCGACGAGACCGCGGTCCTCGGGCTGACCACCAACACCGGCTTCCTGCGGGTGCTGGCCGCCTCCGACGCCTTCCGCGACGCCGAGATCGACACGGCCTGGCTCGACCGCAACGACGTGCCCGTTCCGGACTCCGACGTGCCGCGGACGCTCGTCGCCTGGGTGAGCGCGATGCTCGCCGCGGTCTCGGACACCACGACGCCGTTCCGTGCCGACGGGTGGCGGCTCGCCGGTTCGCCTGCACCGACGATCGTCGACCTCGACCGCAGCGTCACCGTCGACCGCCCCTCCGGCCGTGTCGACGACCATCTCGTCCGGCAGATCAGCGCGGCCGACCACGTGCTCGTGGCCGTCGTCGACGGCGTACGTCACCGGGCGGTCGTGGTCTCGACGAGCTCGACCACCGGGGGCCGCCACGCCGAGATCGTCCACCAAGGACAGCGCTTCGACTTCTCCCCGCCCGACCGTGTCGCCGGCGCGGCCGCCCATCACAGCGACGGCGCGGTCGAGGCCAAGATGCCCGGCACGGTCATCGACGTACGCGTCCAGGTCGGCGACACCGTCGAGGAGGGTCAGGTCCTCGGTGTCCTGGAGGCGATGAAGATGGAGGTCTCCCTCAAGGCCCCGTTCGCCGGCACCGTCACCGTCGTCGGTGCCGGTACCGGCTCCCAGGTGCCGCTCGGGGCGGAGCTGTTCGTGGTGTCGCCCGATGCGGAGTGAGCGGTCAGTACCAGCTCTGGTTCGTGCTGCTGTCGCACGCCGCCAGTCCGCCGACGTACGGGTCCTGGATGCACCAGCCGTAGGCCTCGTTCTGGAACCGGATCGTCCCGTCCGCCCAGCGCTTGATCCACCAGCTCTGCTGCTCGCTGTCGTTGCAGGGGAGGCTGCGCAGGAAGATGACACCCGTGCCGGTGCCGAGCTGGGCGTGCAGGCACTCGCCGGTTCGGCCGTTCTGGAATCGACGCGTGCCGTCGTTCCAGGCCGTCACGATCCACTGCTGGGTGGACACTCCGGTGCAGGCCGCGGTGCGCGGCTCGGTCGTGGTGTCCTCCAGGCACAGGCCGGTGGCCTGGTTCTTGTAGGTCTGGGCCGCGGCCGACGCAGGCGTTGCGAAGCCTGCGATCAGCCCGACGGCGGTGATGATGGTCGTTGCCACAGCGGCCAGGAGAGCAGCTGCGGAACGCTGCGGACGGTGCTTCCACAGCATGGTGAGAGTCGGGTTCGTCATGTGAGGACCTGCCTATCAACCAGGCTCGGACCTGGATGCCCGAGCGTCGGATCGACCGTGTCAGAGGCCGCTCTCAGATCTCTGTCTCGTATCTGTCAGGTTCCCCACGAGGATTAGGTTGGCAAGCATGAGTGACCCTTCGACAGGCAACTCGACAGGCAACGGACACCGCCTCCCCGCAGTCGTACGCCACGACGACCTGCCCAGCAGGATCACGATCTACGAGGTCGGTGCGCGTGACGGCCTCCAGAACGAGAAGACGGCGATCGACACCGGCGTCAAGGCGGAGCTGATCACCCGGCTGCTCGACGCCGGGCTGAGCCCGGTGGAGGCGACGAGCTTCGTGCACCCGAAGTGGGTGCCGCAGCTGGCCGACGCGAAGCAGCTCATGGAAGAGCTGGTCGACCGCCTCGGCGACAGGGCGCGAGAGCTCCCCGTCCTGGTCCCCAACGAGAAAGGTCTCGACCGGGCGCTCGAGCTCGGGCTGAGGCACATCGCGATCTTCGGCAGCGCGACGGAGACGTTCGCCAACAAGAACCTCAACCAGACCTTCGACGGCCAGTGGGCGATGTTCGAGCCGACGATGAACCGGGCCAAGGACGCGAACATGACCGTCCGCGGCTACCTCAGCATGTGCTTCGGCGACCCCTGGGAGGGTCAGGTCGAGATTGCGAAGGTGGTCGAGGCCGGAAAGCGGCTCCTCGATCTCGGCGCCGACGAGCTCAGTCTCGGCGACACGATCGGCGTCGCCACCGCGGGCCACGTGAAGACGCTGATCAAGGCGTTCGAACAAGAAGGCGTCCCGACCGAGCGCCTCGCGCTGCACTTCCACGACACGTACGGCCAGGCCCTGGCCAACACCCTTGCCGGGCTCCAGTGCGGCGTGACCACCTACGACGCCAGTGCCGGCGGTCTGGGCGGTTGCCCCTACGCGAAGAGCGCGACCGGCAACCTGGCCACCGAGGATCTGCTCTGGATGCTCGACGGTCTGGGGATCGAGCACGGGGTCGACCTCGACAAGGTCGCCGACACCAGCCGATGGCTCGCCGGCCATCTCGGCAGGCCGAGTCCCTCGGCCGTCGTACGCGCCCTGCGCTCGTAGCTGGCAACACGCCCTAGACTGCACCCAAGAGTGACGGCCGGGTGACAAAAGACGGACCGCCGCGACAATCTCTACTAACTTGGTGCAGAATAGCGGGACCATGGCGCGCAAAGTCTTTCTCCACGTCGGCGCTCCGAAGACGGGGACGACGTACCTCCAGGACAGGTTGTTCCACAACCGGGTGTCCCTGGAGAAGCATGGTGTCTTCTACCCGGTCGGCGGCCAGCCCGACTTCTTCCGGCCGGCGCTCGACCTGATCGACCGTCCCTGGGGCGGGATGAGGAAGACCGTCCACGGCGAGTGGGACGCGCTGGTCAAGCGCGTGCGCCGCCACGAGTCCGAGACGATACTGATCAGCCACCACCTCTTCGCCGGTGCCAGGCCCGACCGGGTGGAGAAGGCGATGACCGACCTCGGCGAGGGCGGTCGCACCGAGGTGCACATCGTCTACACCGCCCGCGACGTCGCGCGCGTGCTGGCCGCGGAGTGGCAGGACCAGGTGCAGCGCGAGCGCAAGGTCACCTTCGCCCGCTACCTCGAGCGGATGCAGACGGCGAAGCAGTCCCGCTCGGCCGCCTGGTTCTGGCGTACGCACGGCCTGCCCGACGTGCTCAGCCGGTGGGGCCGCAACCTGCCGCCGGAGCGGGTGCACCTGGTCACCGTGCCGCCCGACGGGGCGCCGAGCGAGCTGCTCTGGCGTCGGTTCTGCGAGGTCGTCGGCATCGAGGAGGCCTGGACCCCGGTCGACAGCGACCGCCACAACCAGTCGCTCGGGCGTGCCGAGGCGACGCTGCTGCGCCGGCTCAACGCGCGGCTCGAGTCGCAGGAGCTGCCCCGTGAGGACTACCGCCATCTGGTCACCGAGGTGATCGCCAAGCACACCCTCGCCCACCGCGAGGGCCGTGAGCGGGTCACCCTGCCGCCCTCCGCCTTCGACTGGGCCGACCAGGTCGCCGAGTCGTGGATCGAGTGGGCCGAGCTGGCCAAGGTCGACATCGCCGGCGACCTCGACGACCTCCGCCCGCAGCGGCCCGAGGCCGACGTGGAGTGGGTCGACCCGGACGCGCCCCGCACCAAGGACGTCGCCGATGCCGCGATCGACGCCCTGGTCGCGGTCGTCGTCGAGGCCGCCCGCACCGACCCGCCCCAGGGCCCGGTCGCGTCTCGCGCCGCCCGGGTCATGCGCCGGGTCCGGGGGCGACGCTCCTGATGCCGACACCCACGAGGGGTTGGGGGTGGGCCGCACACCTGCGCGAGGGTGGGACGACCCCGTGGTCGTCCTGGTCCGAGCCGGCCGTGCCCTTCACGACCGACCACCTGCCGGGTGCCGAGATGCTCGAGCTGCTGCGGCAGCTCAACGCGACCGGCCCGTCGGAGCCCTCCCGCGTCGATGCGCTGCTGCGTACGAGCCCACCGGGCCGCGGTCGTCGTGACCTGCCGCTGCTCGGGGATACCGAGATGAGGACGTACGGTCCGCTGCCGGTGGATCCGGAGACGCTGTCGCCTCGGGAGCTGCTGAGGGCGGCGAGCGTGCGACTCGCCGAGGACCTGCTCGACACCGTGGAGCCTGCGCCCGTGCCGCGCCCGCGGAGGTGGCGACGCCGACGCGCGAAGGTCGAGCCCGACCAGCAGAGATTCCCCTACCGCCTGGTCGGCTCCCCGTGGCTCACCCTGCCCATCCGCGAGGAGCTGGAGCGGCAGGGGAGGCTGCCCGGTGGCGACGGCTTCACGGTCTACGTCTTCGGCGGGCCGCTGGACGAGATCGCCGCCGCCGCGTGGAGGTTCCGCACCTTCACCAACCGGGTCAACCCCTGGCACATCTGGATGCGCGACGCGCAGTGGCGCGGCTGGTTCGGCCCGCGTGCCGACCTGCCCCGGATCGCCCGCTGGTGGGCCGGAAGGGTCGGGAGGCACCGCGTCGAGATCGTCACCGACCCTGCTCTGCTGCCCGGCCTGCTCGGCGTCGACAGTCTGCCCGGGCCCTGGTCGATCTCGGCCGAGGGCCACGAGGTCGCCCGCGTGATCGGGCAGGTGCTCAGCGTACGCACCGATCTGGAGACCCAGCGGAAGCTGCTGGTCGACCAGCTGCGACCCCGGCTGGAGAAGCTCGAACCGCTCCTTCCGGGCGCTCGGGAGGTCGGCGTACCCGAGGAAAGTTTGGATTGGGTCGAAACACAGGCGCGGGCCCAACGTGATGCATTGGTGGAAGCCGGATACGCTCTCCACGGAGACCCTGACCGGCTGCTCCCCTCGGGGAGGGCGACGCAGGGTCCCGATGAGCGCCGGGCGCTGGCGCTCGCGTTGTCATTGCTGGCGGGGCGTTCCTAGAGGAGTAGAACGTTGGAGACTGGGCGGCGCGTGCTGCTTCATGTCGGCACCCCGAAGACGGGCACTTCCTATCTTCAAGACGTCCTCTTCCACAATCGGGAGTCCCTCGCGGAGCAGGGGGTTCACTACTTCGCCGACCGCTTCGACGCCCATTTCCTGGCGGCCCTCGATCTGATGGACCTGCCCTGGGGTGGCATCGAGGAGGAGGCGACCGGCGCCTGGGACGCTCTCGCCGCGAAGGTGCGCGAGGTCGAGAACGGCACCGTGATCATCTCCCACGAGATCCTGGCGAGCGCGTCCTGGCAGCAGGCCAAGCACGCGCTGGACTCGCTGGGCGACTCCGAGATCCACATCATGCTCTCCGCGCGCGACCTGGCCCGGCAGATCCCGGCCGAGTGGCAGGAGAACGTCAAGCACCGCTCGGTCGTGAGCTACGCGGAGTTCCTCGAGGAGATCCGTGACCCGGCCCGCGAGGGGCGCATCGGGTCGTGGTTCTGGGGTGTCCAGGAGTTGCCGGACATCCTCGACCGCTGGACCCAGGGCATCCCGCCCGAGCGCGTCCACCTGATCACCGTCCCGCCGCCGGGGTCGCCGTCGACGCTGCTGTGGGAGCGCTTCTCGACCGCCTTCGGCCTCGACGACCTGACCATCGACTTCGAGGGGATCGACCGCGGCAACCCGTCCCTCGGCGTGCCCGAGGCGGCCCTGCTCCGCGAGATCAACCTGACGGTGGTGCCGGTGCTCGAGCCGGCCGACTACCGGCCTTTCGTACGCGAGTTCCTGGCCCACCGCACGCTGGCCAAGCGCCGCGACTCCGCCCGCTTGGCGCTCTCCCCCTCCATCCTGCCCTGGGTCGAGGCGCTCTCCGAGGGCTGGGTCGAGGCGCTGTCGGGACGCGGCTACGACGTGGTCGGCGGGCTCGAGGAGCTCCTCGTGCCCGAGGACCTGGCGGGCAAGCCGTTCGTCGACCCTGACACCGTCTCCTCGCGCGAGGTCCTCGACGCCGGCGTCGCCACCATCGACGCGCTGCTCCAGGAGGCCATTCGGCTGCGCACGTCGGAGGCTCGGCTGGAGGACGAGGTCGCCGAGCTGCGCGCCGAGCTGGAGCACACCCGGTCGCTGGTGCCGAAGCAGCGCGCACGTGAGGGTCTCGAGCGACGCTGGTGGGGTCGCGCGGTGCTGAAGGTCTACCGTCTCGTCCGGCGCTAGCCGCGAGCTGCTCAGAGGAGCGTCTCGAGCGCTCCCGCGGCGCGGGCCCGGTCGAAGACGTGGACCCGGTCCCAGGCGCTGTTGGTGTCGCCGAACGTGGCCGCGGTGAGGAGTCGCGGCTGGTCGTCGAGCCAGCGGCACCAGTGACGGTCGAAGGACTCCGGACGGACCAGCCGCCCGCGCGCGTACTGGCCATCGATCGCCGCCACTCGTGGCACGTCGATCATGACCAGCGACGTACGCCAGCCGCGGGCGCGGGCGATCCGGCCGAGCAGCTCACGCCGGCCGGGCCGGGTGGCCGGGTCGTGGACGAGGAGCGTGCGGTGTCCGGCCGTCGGGCCGAGCACGACCAGGACCAGGGTCGCGATCGCGTGCCACAGGTGCACCAGGGGCCGGTAGAGACGGTAGGGCACCTCCGGCAGACGCGCCGCGAACCATCGCGTCACCGTCTCCGGGTCGAGGGTGCGTACGTCGTGGTGCCGGTCGGCCACCTGACGGATCAGGGTGCTCTTGCCGGCGCCGGGTACGCCGCCCAGGAGGAGCAGATGCGGCCGCTCGTCGACCCCGGCAGCGCGGGCTGGGCTGATCGGGGCGAGAGTCGTGTCGAGGGTCATCTGCTGCTCCTCCCAAGCGGACACCAACAGTGTGGAGCCCTGTGCTCGGAGGAACGTCGGACGGACCTGTGAAGTTCCTGTGAGCCCGGGGGTCAGCGGTTGTCTGAGGGGCGCGGCAGCAGCTCGCGCGAGGCGTAGCGACCGATCTGGTAGGTCATCCAGCCGTCGGTGCCGGCGCCGACGACACCGCCGACCAGCGGAACCCGCTTGGCCACCATGGAGACCATCCGCTTGCCGGCGACGCGGGCGATCAGCTCCTGGGCCACCTCGGCGGCGACGAGGTCGTCGACCGCGCGGTCGTAGGCCGGTGCCGTCGCGACGGCCATGGGCGGAGCGGGGAGCTTCCTGTCCCGGATCTGCTTGCTGACCTTCTCCTCGCTCAGGAGGGTGAGCAGGATGGCGTTGCGGACGCGCGGATCGGTCAGGTCGTAGCCCCGCAGATGCGCGATCGCGGCCACCATGCGGCACTGGATGATCGCCATCCCGGTGATGTTGGCCGGCAGGGTCAGCGCCTGGGTGACCAGACCGCCGATGTTGGTCGCGAAGCCACCCACGCCGGCCAGCCGCACGTGGTTGTCGATGACGTGCTTCACCGCGAGCTCGACGTCGTTGCCGTGGTCGGCGAGATGCTTCTCGGCGGCTGCGGCCGCCGCCGGGAGCGGGCCGACTCCGACGATCGCGTGGTGCAGCGCCTGTCGGACCACGTTGGTGGTGACGCCCGGCGCGGACTGGATGACCTTGGGTGCGAGCCGGCCAGCCGCACTGGTGAGCACTGACTTGGGACCGATCATGAGGCAAATCTTAAGTGTGTGGTGGTTGCGGCCGTGCGGGGCGATAACGTTTCGTCGTGGCGAATCTTGGGGGTCCGATCGAACCGGAGCCGTCGCCGTGGGCCTTCGCCGACCTTCGGGACCCAGGCGCGGGCCACGGCGGGGCTGATCTGGACGATCTGGTGGGCATGGGCGCGGACGTCGCGCCCGGGACACTCCTGGCCGCGTACCGGCACGGGATCTTCCCGATGCCCGGGGAGTCCCCGCGTGACCCGATGATGTGGTTCTCGCCGGTCAAGCGGGGCGTACTGCCGCTGGACGGGCTCGTCGTCTCGCGGTCCCTGCGCCGGTCGGTGCGGGACTTCGAGATCAGGATCGACACCAGCTTCGACGAGGTGGTGGCCTCCTGCGCCGACCCGCGTCGGCCGCACGGCTGGATCGACAGGCGGATCCGGCGGGCCTACGGCAACCTGCACCGGCTCGGTTGGGCGCATTCGGTCGAGGCCTGGCAGGACGGCCGTCTGGTCGGTGGTCTCTACGGCGTCGCCATCGGCGGCCTGTTCGCCGGGGAGTCGATGTTCCATCGGGTGCGCGACGCGTCCAAGGTCGCCCTGGTCGGGCTGGTCGCCGCGTTGCAGGAGGCGGGATCGATCGACCAGCGGATCCTGGACGTGCAGTGGCGCACCGACCATCTTGCCTCGCTCGGCGTGGTCGAGATAGATCGCAACGACTACCTCGACCGCCTGGAGAAGGCGCTCAGACTGCCGCTGCCGGAGGCGTTCGGCGGTCCTTCGGCAGAGGCTTAGAGGACGTACGCCTCGGCGCCGGTCTCGCTGACCATCGGTCGCCCGGCGGCGGCCCAGTCGAGCATGCCACCGGCGAGGTTGACGACCTCGAAGCCCTGCTGGGCGAGGTAGTTGACCGCCTGGGCGCTGCGTCCGCCGACCTTGCAGACCACCAGGGTCTGGCCCTCGGGAAGGTCGCCGAGGCGCGCCGGGAGCTGCTGGAGCGGGATGTGGGTCGCGCCCTCGATGTGCCCAGCGGCCCACTCGTCGTCCTCGCGGACGTCGAGGACTGCCACGGGCAGGGGATCGGGCACGCCGGCGATCTCGACGGTGGGGATGGTCACGCGGGAATCCTACTTGAGAAGGCGGGACATCCGCCGATCGGCGAGCGGCTTGCCGCCGGTCTGGCAGGTGGGGCAGTACTGCAGGCTCGAGTCGGCGAAGCTCACCTCGAGGATCGTGGAACCGCAGACCGGACACTTCTTGCCCGCCTTGCCGTGCACGGCGAGGTTGGACTTCTTCTCGCCCTTGAGCTCGCTCATCGCCAGGCCGGAGTCGCGCTCGACGGCCTCCTCAAGGGTCGTTCGCAGGGCGTTGTAGAGGCTCTCCGACTCCTCGTCGGTCATCTCGGCGGGCTTGAAGGGCGACATCTTCGCCGCCCACAGGATCTCGTCGGAGTAGGCGTTGCCGATGCCCGCGATGATCGACTGCATCCGCAGCACGCCCTTGATCTGCTTACGGCCCTGACCTGCGAGGATCTCGCGGAAGCGGGCCAGGGTGAAGTCGTCGGCGAGCGGGTCGGGACCCAGCGAGGCGACTCCCGGGACGTCCTGCGGGTCGTGGACGACGTAGAGCGCCAGACGCTTCTTGGTGCCGCCCTCGGTGATGTCCAGCCCGGTGTCGTCGTCGAGCACGACCCGGATCGCCAGCCCCGACTTCGACCCCGGGCGTGGCGGAGTCGCCGGGACCTCGTCGCGCCACCGGATCCAGCCGCCGCGGGCCAGATGCAGCACCAGATGGATGCCGCTGGCCTCGATATCGATGAACTTGCCGTGGCGGGTCACGTTGTCGACGAGTGTGCCCTCGACGGCGGTCAGCGGCGGGTCGTAGGTCTTCAGCGCGCTGAACTGCGCGACGTGCACCTTCGTGATCGCACGGTCCCTGAGGCGCCCGCGCAGGTCCTCGGCGAGTGCTTCCACCTCGGGGAGTTCCGGCATGTTCGCGAGTCTAGATCGTCACGCTTGCGCGCGGGGAGGAAATCCGACTATCATCGAACACACGTTCGACGCTGGCGATCGATGTAGGAATCTTCGCCTTTCTAAGATTGGTCCTAGAAAGGCGAATAGAGACCTACGCTCGCAAATGATGTGCCTCGCTAGCGAAATCTAAGACGCGCCCTATATATGCGGATACCGTCTGATCATGGACCCCATCCGCAATCCGTACGCTCCCGGCGCCGGCCAGCGGCCCCCGGAGCTCGCTGGTCGTAACGAGCAGCTCGGGCAGTTCGACGTCGTGCTGGAACGGGTGGCGCGCGGCCGCCCGGAGCGGTCGCTGGTGCTCACCGGTCTGCGCGGCGTCGGCAAGACGGTCCTGCTCAACACCCTGCGCTCCGCGGCGGTCCGCAAGGGCTGGGGCACCGGGAAGATGGAGGCGCGACCCGACCAGTCGCTGCGCCGGCCGCTGTCGAGCGCGCTGCACCAGGCGGTGCGCGAGCTGGGCCATCCGAACTCCGACGACGTCGACCATGTGCTCGGCGTGATCCGGAGCTTCGCCCAGCGGGAAGCGGGCCCCAACGCGAAGCTGCGCGAGCAGTGGTCGCCGGGCATCGAGGCACCGGCGGTGCGAGGCCGGGCCGACTCCGGTGACATAGAGATCGATCTGGTCGAGCTGCTCACCGATGTCGGTGGGCTCGCCGCCGACGTCGGCAAGGGCGTCGGGGTCTTCATCGACGAGATGCAGGACCTCGGTCCGGACGACGTCTCGGCGATGTGCGCGGCCTGCCACGAGATCAGCCAGTCGGGGCTGCCGGTGATCGTCGTGGGCGCCGGCCTGCCACACCTGCCGGCCGTGCTCTCGGCGAGCAAGTCCTACTCCGAGCGGCTCTTCTCCTATCAGCGCATCGACCGCCTCGAGCGCGAGGCCGCCGACCGCGCCCTCGCCGCCCCCGCGGGCGAGGAGGAGGCCGAGTTCGAGCCCGACGCCCTCGCGGAGATGTACGCCGCCACTGGTGGTTACCCCTACTTCATCCAGGCCTACGGCAAGACCGTGTGGGACCAGGCGCCTCGCTCCCCGATCACGGCCGAGGACGTGAAGGTCGCGGCTCCCGAGGCCGAGCGCGAGCTGGCGGTCGGCTTCTTCGGGTCCCGCTACGAGCGCGCCACCCCCGCCGAGCGGGACTACCTGCGCGCGATGGCCGACGCCGCCGTCGAGCTCGGCGCCGACGACATCGGCACCGTCGCGACGGCCGACGTCGCCGCCTTCCTCAACAAGAAGCCGCAGTCCCTCTCCCCTGCGCGCGACGCGCTGATGAAGAAGGGCCTGATCTACTCCGGTGAACGCGGCCGGATCGCCTTCACCGTCCCTCACTTCGGCCGCTACCTGCGTCAGCAGGGCTGAGACCGGCCGGGCCATCGGTCACGTTCGCGAAGGCCGTACGACCCTCCCCGCAGCCTGACGAAATGCCGCAGCGTGGTGACCCCATCACCTGCGAAGGGAAGCCCGATGGCGCACTCCGAGACCCTTGCCGTCGGCGACATCGACCCCGGCGCATCCCGTTCGACGCATCCCGCGCTGGTGTTCCTCGGGGCATCCGGCACGGTGACCGGAAGCCGGTTCCTGGTCACAGACGGCTCCGATCGGCTGCTGGTCGATGCCGGCCTCTACCAGGGGTTGCGCGAGCTGCGGCGGCTCAACTGGGCTCCGTTCCCGGTGCCGCCCGCGGACATCGACGCCGTCGTGCTCACCCACGCCCACCTCGACCACACCGGCTACCTGCCACGGCTGGTGAGCGACGGCTTCTCCGGTGAGGTGCTGTGCACGCCGGGCACCGCCTCGCTCACCGCCATCGTGCTCCGCGACAGCGCCCACCTCCAGGAGGAGGATGCGCGCTATGCCAACGAGGGCGGCTGGACGAAGCACGACCCGGCCCTGCCGCTCTACACCTCGGCAGACGTGGAACGGACGCTGGAGCGCCTGCACCCGGTGGCGTTCGGAGAGCCTCGGCCGGTTGACGGGATGACTGTGACGATGCAACGCGCCGGCCACATCCTGGGCTCGTCGGTGGCGGTGGTCGACGTCGGTGGTGAGCGGGTGGTGTTCAGCGGCGACCTGGGTCGCCCGGGTCACCCGATCCTGCGGTCGCCCGCCAGACCTCCCGCAGCCTCGGCGATGGTGCTCGAGTCGACCTACGGCGATCGACGGCATCCGCCGGCCGACCCCGATGCTCTCGCCGACACCGTACGCCGCACGGTGGACCGGGGTGGTGTCGTGCTGATCCCCGCGTTCGCGGTGGACCGGACCGAGCTGGTGCTGCTCGAGCTACTCCGGCTCCGCCGTGCGGGCCTGATCCCGCAGGTCCCGATCTTCGTCGACAGCCCGATGGCCCTGGCCGCGCTAGACGTCTACCGGGCGGCGCTGAGTGCGCACAGCGACGAGATCGACGGCAAGCGCGCGGCGCCGCTGCAGGACCTCGAGCATCTCGAGGTCTACCGGATCCGGGACGCCGCCGCCTCCGAGCAGCTCAATCGCCCCAAGAGCCCGTGCATCATCATCTCCGCCTCCGGCATGGCCACCGGCGGCCGCGTCGTCCACCACCTGCTCCGCCAGCTCCCCGATCCCCGCAACAGCGTCGTGCTCACGGGCTATCAGGCGCAGGGCACCCGCGGCAGGCAGCTGGTCGAGGGTGCCCGGGCGGTGAAGATGCACGGCCGGTACGTCCCGGTCCGGGCGGAGGTGGTCGCGATCTCGGACTTCAGCGTGCACGCCGACGCCGACGAGCTGGTCGAGTGGGTCGCCTCGGCGCCCGAGCTTCCCCAGACCGTCTACGTCGTGCACGGCGAGCCCCCGTCGTCCCGGGCTCTGGCGGACCGGATCCAGGACGAGCTGGGGATCGTGGCCGTGGTTCCCCGGCTGGGTGAGCGAGTGCTCCTGGGCTCGTGAGGCCGGTCGGTCTCACCGGTGCTCTTGCGGCCCGGCCTCGTGCTCGAAATGCTCCACGAAGGCATCCGGTCCCGGAAACACCAACGCCTCATGGCCGTTGTCGGACCAGCGTACGACGTAGGGCGGGCTGCCGTCGTCGTGGCGGACTTCGAGGATCTCGGCGTCGCGCACGGGCTCCCCGACGTGGTGGCCACGGACCACCAGTCGGTCACCGACTGCTGCGTACATCATCTCGGGTCTCCATCCTTCTTCAGTTGCGCTTGCGTAGCCGGTTCATCTGGCGCGCGATGCCGTTCCGGTCGTCCATGGTGACGTCCCCCTTCGGTCCGTTGTCCCACGTTCGTCCTCGACGCTAGGGGCCGGCCATGCCGGGAGCAGCGGTCCAAAGGCCCCCTCCGGTGAGTCCTCGGACCCGTCGGCCCGTGACGCGCCGGCTCCGCCTCCGGATCGGGGACCACCGTCCCCGGGTGCGGGAAGTTCGTCCCTCCACGGTGGGGCGTGGGAGCACCTAGCGTCGACGGCAAGCGCAGTCGTGGACGTACCGGAAAGGTGGGATCGCCATGACGATCATCTGGTTAATCGTCTGGTTCATCGCGAACATCGTGGGGGCCCGCGAGCCCCTCCAGCTGGACCCGGTCAACGTCTGGACCGGCACCCTGATCCTCGCGATCGCTCTGGATCTCGGCGGGTCGCATGCCGGAACGGTCTCGTCGAGGCGAGAACGGTGAGCGTCGCTGGCGCCGACGGTAGGGGCCGCCTCAGCGTCGACCGGTGCCGCCGCGGCGGTCGGGGACCAAGGACCAGCCCTAGCGGCACTTCGTCTCTGGGTACGCCCCGTCGTCTCGTCGGATGCTCGACCGAGACGAAAAGGAGACAGTCATGGCACATCCTGTGGTGCACTTCGAGATCGCCGGCCCGGACGGGGAGCGACTCGTCGAGTTCTATCGAGACCTGTTCGGCTGGGAGATCCAGGGGGCCGGTCCCGACTACTGGCTCGTGACGGCCGGTAAAGAGGGAATCGGTGGCGGCGTGATGCAGACCCGCGACGAGATGCCCTCCTACGTCACCGTGTACGTCTCGACCGACGACCTCGAGGCCAGCCTCCGTCGTGTCGGGGAGCTGGGTGGCGAGACCGTTGTGCCGCCCATGGAGATCCCCGGTACCGGGTTCTTCGCCATGTTCCGCGACCCCAACGGCAACATCATCGGCCTGTTCCGTGAGTGACGGGCCTGGACAGCAGAGAGAGGTTCGACCGATGACGAGTGAACGAGCCGCGGAGTCTCTCCCGGACCGACCGCGCTGGACTGCTGGGCGGGTCATCGCCGTCGTGGCGGGCAGTGTCCTCCTGCTGATCGCGTTCGGTCTCATCGCCGGTGGCGGCGCCCTGGCTGTGGCCTCGGCCCAGCGAGACGCTGACGGCTACCTGATGACCGACGAGACGACGATCTCAGCCGCCGGTTACGCGATCACCACGGAGACGATCACCATCGAGACCGATGCCGGGGTCGACGTCCCCGGCAGGCTGATCGGCGATACCAAGCTGGTCGTCACCTCGGCCGAGGAGGGACCGTTGTTCGTCGGTCTCGCTCCCACGGCAGAGGTCGACGCCTTCCTCGCCGACGTCGGACATTCGACGATCGACGGCTTCGACGGCCGGCGCCCGACGTACGACGTCGTGGACGGCGGTTCGCCCGCGATGCTTCCCGCGGAAGCCGGCTTCTGGACCGCCTCGACGTCCGGCACCGGGACCCGGACGCTGACCTGGGAGGTCGAGTCGGGCGACTGGACCCTCGTGGTGATGAACGCCGACGGGCATGCTCCGGTGACCGCTGAGGCGGCCGTCGGTGCCACCCTGCCGGCGCTCGGCACGGCGATCGGTGTGCTGCTCGGCTCCGGTGGCGTACTCCTGCTGGTGGCGCTCGCCCTGCTGCTCGGTGGCCTGCTGTCGGCGAGTCGTGCGGAACAACGGGCGCCCGCGCCGGCCAGGTGACGTGTTCGCCGCGCGCAGATAGCCCGAAACGGTCGTCCGTTCGGTCAACGGGTTCACCCAGCCGCGGCCCGTACGTCAGCTCTTCTTCTTGGCGGTCGCTTTGCCGCCTTTGCTACCCGCCTTCTTCTTCTGGGCGGTGGTGCCGCCCTGTCTACCGTCGTTGTTCTTCTTTCCGCTGCCGCTCTTCTTGCCGCCCTTCTTGGAGGCGTCAGGAGTGTTGGCGATCTTGGCGGCGCGCTGCTTGGACATCCCCTTGTCCTTGAGCGCCTCATACTGCTCTTCGTTCTTCACGTTGGCGGACTTGCTGGGCATGGCTCCTCCATCGTCCGTGGTCTGCCAACGGCGGTACCCGCGGTCCGGGTCGGCATGCACCTCCCGGGGATGACCCCGGACGAGGTCGACGTCGACGTCGAGTAGAGCCGGACGCCGGCCGGTGAGGCTCTCCGGCACGCGAGTGCGGGCTGGAGTGCTCGTCACTACCGATCGCGCCCCGCGGTCTCGAGCAGACGGAGCCAGATCTCGCTGACGGTCGGGAAGGCGGGGACCGCGTGCCAGAGCCGGTCGAGGGGGACCTCGCCGACGACCGCGATGGTGGCGGCGTGCAGGAGCTCGGCGGTGTCCGGGCCGACGGCGGTGAAACCGACCAGCGTCTTGCGCTGCTCGTCGATGACCATCCGCGCCTTGCCGCGGTAGCCGTCGGCGTGCAGCGACGCACCGGCGACCGAGCCGAGGTCGTAGTCGACGACGCCGACGTCGATGCCGGCCGCTTCGGCCGACTCGGCGGAGTGTCCGACGGCGACGACCTCGGGATCGGTGAAGATCACCTGGGTGGTGGCGCGCTCGTCGGCGGTGGCGGCGTGACGCCCCCACGTGCTCAGGTCGGGCTCCTCGCCGCGGGCCTTGGCCGCGATCAGGTCGCCGAGGGCGCGGGCCTGGTACTTCCCGTGGTGGGTCAGCAGCGCCCGATGGTTGACGTCACCGGCCGCATAGAGCCAGCCGGCCTCGAGCTGGCCGTCGTCGTCGACCACGGCCAGGGAGTCGTCGACACTCAGCCAGCTGCCGGGTTCGAGGCCGACGTGCTCCAGACCGAGGTCCTTGGTATTCGGCACCCGACCGGTGGCAACGAGGACCTCGTCCGCGGTCACCTCGGTCCCGTCCGAGAGCGTCAGGTGCACCTCGCCGTCATCGTCGCGACGGACCTCGTCCGCGCCGACGTCCAGATGCAGCGAGACCCCGTACGTCCGGAGCGCACCGGCCACCTGCTCACCCGCGAACTTCTCGACCCCCGGCAGGAGCCGGGTGCGCGAGATGAGGGTGACCTGCGACCCGAGCGCGCTGAAGGCGGTCGCCATCTCGGCGCCGACCACACCGCCGCCGATGATCGCCAGGCGACCCGGGACGGACGTGGCGCCGGCGGCTTCGCGGTTGGTCCAGGGCGAGGCGTCGGCGAGCCCCGGGATCGGCGGGACGAGGGCTGCGCTGCCGGTGGCGATCACCACCGCGTGACGGGCCTGGAGGTCGGTGGTGGTGCCGTCGGAGGCGGTGACCGTGACGGCACGGGGACCGGTGATCCGCCCGTGCCCGCGCACCAGCGTGATCCCGGCGCCGGTCAGCCACTCGACCTGGCCGGAGTCGTTCCAGCTGGCTGCGAACTGGTCGCGCCGGGCGAACACGGCGGCTGGGTCGAGTTTGCCGGTGACCGCCTGGCCAGCGGCCGGAAGCGCCTGGGCGGCGCGCAGCGCCGCAGCGTCCCTGAGCAGCGCCTTCGTCGGCATGCAGGCCCAGTAGGAGCACTCGCCACCGACGAGCTCGTTCTCGACGATGGCTGCGGTCAGGCCACCCTGCGCCACGCGGTCGGCAACGTTCTCGCCCGTGGGTCCGGCGCCGACGACGATGACGTCGACGGTGAGATCTTGGCTCGTGCTCGTCATGTCAGTCGACCCTACTCGCGCGCCTCATGTCCGCCGGGCGTCAGTTCACGCCGTTGTCGGCGAGGAACTCCTTGGCGACCGTGGCCGGGTCGGCCTTGTCGACCTGGACCTTCGCGAGGGCCTCGGTGAGGTTGTCGGTGGTCAGGGCCTCCGAAACGGCGTTGAGCGCGGTCTCGGCCTCGTCGCTGAGCGCCTCGGAGCGGATCAGCGGGACGACGTTCTGGGAGAGGAAGAGGTTCTTCGGGTCCTCCAGGACGACCCAGCCGTTGGTAGGGATCTGGGAGTCGGTGGAGAAGACGTTGGCGACGTCGATGTCGCCCTTCTTCAGTGCGCTGGACGTCAGTGGACCGCCGGCGTCGAGCGGCTTGAACTCCTTGAACGTGACCCCGTAGACCTCGTCGAGACCGACCAGTCCCTGGTGGCGCGTCTTGAACTCCGGGGCGCCGCCGAGGGTGAGGTCCTTCGCGACCGGTGCGAGGTCCTCGATGCTCGTCAGCGAGTACTTCTCGGCCGTCTCCTTGGAGACGGTGAGCGTGTCCTTGTCCTCGGCCTCGGACTGCGGCAGGGTCTCGCTGCCCTCCGGCAGGACGTCCTGAAGCGCCTCGTAGACGTCCTCGGGAGCGGAGACGTTCTCCGGCACGCCGTCCGGCTTCAGGTAGGCCAGCAGGGCGCCGTTGTACTCCGGCAGCAGGTCGATGTCGCCGCTCTTGAAGGCCTCCATGTAGACCTCCCGGGATCCGATGTTGGGCTTGGTCTCGACCTTGACGCCCTCGGCCTCGAGAGCCTGGGCGTACATCTCCATGAGCAGCTCGCTCTCGGGGAAATTGGCCGAGCCGACGACGATCGTGCCGCTGCCGGAGTCGGAGTCCGACCCGGAGTCGAGCGGGTCACCGCCGCAGGCGGTCAGGGTGCCTGCCACGGCGAGCGTCGCGAACAGGTACGCGGTGGTGCGGATTCGGCGGGACATTGAATACCTCTCGGGTTGCTGGATTGGTCAGCCGGCGAGTGTGGGTTCGGGGCGGGCGGTGGCGGGGCGGTCGCCGGCGCTGCGGCCGTCGACGCCGGGCGACACGAGGAGCCGCTGCGCCCCGGCGAGCGCGAGGTCGATCAGGACCGCGAGCACGGCGAGCACGATCGCGCCCGCGACCACCTGGTCGTACTGGAGGGTCGCCAGGCCGTCGAAGAGATAGCGGCCGAGGCCGCCGAGACCGGCGTACGCGGCGATGGTGGCGGTCGAGACCACCTGGAGCGAGGCGTTGCGCAGGCCGCCGATGATGATCGGCAGCGCGATCGGGACCTCGACCCGCCAGGCGATCTGGGCCTCGGTCATCCCGACGCCTCGCGCCGCGTCGACGGTCTCGTCGGCGACGGCCCGGATCCCGGCGTACGTGGTGGCGAGGACGGGTGGGATGGCGAGCACGACCAGGGCGATGGTGACCGGCACCAGGCCGATCCCGACCAGGCCGAGCGCGAGCATGAGCACGCCGAGGGTCGGGAGTGCGCGGCCGGCGTTGCCGAGGTTGATGGCGATCAGCGCGCCGCGTCCGGTGTGGCCGATCAGGAGGCCGATCGGGAACGCGATCACGGCCGCGATCGCCAGCGACAGGAAGGTGTAGCCGAGGTGCTCGAGGATGCGCTGCGGGAAGCCGTCGGGGCTGTTCAGCGACCAGTTGGCCGCGTCGAGCAGGTAGTCGAGAGTCATCGTGCACCCGCTCTCGACCACGGGGTGAGCCCGCGCTGGACGATGACGATCAGGACGTCGGCGACGACCGCGAGCACGACCGAGAGGATCAGTCCGATGATGATCGGCGGCAGGTAGAAGCCGAGCTGGAACCCTCGGGTGAAGAGCTGTCCCAGACCACCGATGCCGACCAGGGCCGCGATGCTGACCATGCTCACGTTGGCCACGGTCGCCACGCGCAGCCCGGTCAGGATCACCGGCATCGCGAGGGGCAGCTGGACCGTGAACCAGCGGCGCAGGGGCCGATAGCCCATCGCGGTGGCCGCCTGGAGGACCGTGCTGTCGACCGCGTCGAGGCCGTCGGCGGTCGTGCGGACGAGCAGAGCGAGCGAGTAGAGCGTGAGCGCGACGACCACGTTGAGCGGATCGAGGACGCTGGTGCCGAGGATGCCCGGGAGCAGCAGGAGCAGCGCGAGCGACGGGACGGTGTAGACCACGCTGCCGGTGGTGAGCGCGATGTGTCGCACCGGGAGGTAGCGGTGGACGAGGGCGCCCAGGGGCAGCGAGAGGACGAAGGCGATCGCGACCGGCAGCAGTGCCAGCCAGATGTGCTGGACGAGCGCGGTCAGGACATCACCGCTGTTGGTCTCGAGATAGCCCCAGATATCGCTCACCCGAACTCCTTCGAGGAGGACAGGGCCGCGAGCCGCTCCCGCTGCTGCGAACGTACGCCTCCGGCCAGGTCCTCGAGCAGGACCAGCCCGTCGGCACGACCCTCGGCGTCGACCCGCACCGCGGCGCCCGCGGGCGAGAGGATGGCCAGATCCGCGACCGTACGCAGGTTCGCACCGTCGCGGAAGGTGCCCTCGGTCGGGAGGAGGCCGTCCGGCCCTCGCCAGCCCAGTGGCCGGCCGTCGGCGTCGACCTCGAGGGTGAGCCCGTCGACACCGTGGTCGATGGTCTTGAGCACGATCTCGTTCCCGTCGGCGAACGAGAGGCCGCGGAAGCCGCGGTCGCGGCCGACGAGCGAGGCGACGAAGTCGTCGGCGGGTGAGGCGAGGATGTCGGCCGGAGGGGCGAACTGGGCGGGTCGGGCGCCGTTCGCGAGGACGGCGACCCTGTCACCGAGCCGGATCGCCTCGTCGATGTCGTGGGTCACCAGCACGATCGTCTTGCCGAGCTCGCCCTGGAGCCTGAGCAGCTCCTGCTGGAGGTCGTCGCGTACGACCGGGTCGACCGCAGAGAACGGCTCGTCCATGAGCAGGACCGGCGGGTCGGCCGCGAGCGCCCTGGCCACGCCGACACGCTGCTGCTGGCCACCGGAGAGCTGGGCGGGGTAGCGCTTGCCGAGGTCGGAGGAGAGCCCGACCCGCTCGAGCAGTCCGAGCGCGCTCGTGCGTGCGTCCCGGCGGGAGACGCCCTGCAGGATCGGGACGGTCGCGACGTTGTCGAGGACCGTGCGATGCGGGAAGAGCCCGGCACCCTGGATCACGTAGCCGATCTCGCGGCGCAGCTGCGCCTCCGGGCGGGTGGTGATGTCGTCACCGTCGATCAGGATCCGGCCGGAGGTCGGCTCGATCATCCGGTTGATCATCCGCAGCGCGGTCGTCTTGCCGCATCCCGATGGCCCGACGAACACAGTGATCTCACCGGTCCCCACCTTCAGGGTGAGGTCGTCCACGGCCACTGTGCCGTCCGGATAGCGTTTCGTGACGCCCTCGAACTCGATCACAGCCACCGCTCCTGTCTTTCGTTCTCCACCTGCGGACGCTGTTGCACAAGATCCTCAGCCTGCCAGATCGACGGGCGTAACAGAAAGTATTAAACGGATAGCCGAACTGGGGTTTGCCGTCCGAGCGCCGGCCCTCGATGCTTGAAATGTGCCACAGATGGCCCGATCCGTCGCTCAACCGGGACCCGGCGCCCGAGATGTCGCCCACTTCGCCTTCAATCGCAACGACGTCGACGTACGTCTCATTCCAGACGACCTCGACCGGCTGGTTGAGCCGAGTCAGTCCTCCAGCGGGCGCAGCTCGTCGGCGTAGGAGACCGAGACGCGGCGCATCACGCCGTCGTCGCCGATCGCGTACTGCCCCATCCGCCACAGCGGGGGCGAGTAGGCGTGGATCGAGGTCGATCCGTCGACCGCGCCGCTCATCCGGTGGATGTGGTCGGGGCCGAAGCCGAAGCTGCGCCCCGCGCCGATCTCCCGCTGCACGGGCTCGCCGCCGAGCCTCGGCTGCTGCTCGACGACCGCTCCCTGGGTCACCGCGACCGCGCCCGAGGAGATGTCGTGGTCGTGCCAGCCGGTGTCGTCGACGGTGTTCCAGCACAGCAGCCAGATGTCGATGTCCTTGTCACGGTAGAGCGAGACGTAGTGGCGCTCACCGGTGTCGTGGCGCACCAGGTGCTCCCACAGCTCGGGGTGCGCGGCGAGCTCGTCCACCCAGGCACGGAGCTGGCCGGGGGTGAGGGCCCGGCCCGGCAGGGCGGGCAGGTCCGCGGCGCTCAGCACCGTGTCGACGATCGGTCCGGTGACGGTCATCGGTCTCCTCCGGTGAGCAGATGGTGCGGGTTGGCCACGAAGATCGCCCGGCCCAGAGCCTCGCCGAGGCCGGGCTCGAGGGCGGGATCGATCGGCTCGGCGTACGGCCGGTCCGAGCCGTTGACCAGCGGGTCGACACCGACCACGCGGGACATCGCGTCGATCGCCTGGGCGCCGTAGGACGAGGTCTCGTAGTAGACGTGCCGGTCGATCGCGCCCAGGTTGCCGCCGCGCTGGGCGAGGCGCTCGTGGTGGAGCGGCGCGAGTCCGGCCAGCGCCACGAACGCGATCCGCAGGGTCGGGAGCAGCGACCTGCCGGCGACGTGCCAGGAGTGCCACGCGGCGCTCTGCTGGGCGACGTACGAGGTCAGCGCGGGCCACCAGCCGGGCAGCTCGACATCGCCGGCCGTGGCGCCGGCCGCGGCGTCGGCGGGGCCGGGATGGACGAGGACGGGCAGGTCGGCCTGTTGGGCGGTGGCGAGCACCGGAGCGAGGGCCTCGAGCGCGGACGGCGTCGCCAGGGCCGTCGCCGGCACCTGGAGGCCATGGACGCGGTCGTTCGTCAGGACCGTCGCCAGATCGTCGAGATCCGGCTCGACGAGCCCGGGCGCCGCCCAGAGCCCGTAGTCGGCGGGGAGGTCGTCGGCGAGGCTGTGCCAGGCATCCAGCAGCCGGCGGGACTGGTCCGGCACGAGCGACTCGATGCCCAGCGGGCTGGAGAGCGACAACAGCACCAGCCCGTCCTCCCGCGCCGCACGACCGGCGAGGTCATGATCCGCGGGATCGACAGGGTAGGGCGGCTCGCCGTCGAGATGCAGCACCCAGCCGTCGAGGTAAGGAGGCCGCCGTCGGCGGCGCAGCTCCTCGACCAGTGCCGGCGGCCACAGGTGCTGGTGGACGTCGACCGAACGTTTCATGAGTTAAGTCAATAAGATTAATCGTGATTAAGCAAGCCTGCCCGCCGGTGAGGCACCATGGCCGGATGACCGACACGAACACCCAGATCCTGCTCCGCGCCCGCCCGGTCGGCGAACCCACCGCCGACGACTTCTCGATCGTCACCTCCGAGGTTCCGTCGCCGGCGGAGGGCGAGGTGCTGCTGCGTACGAGATTCCTCTCGCTCGACCCCTACATGCGCGGACGGATGAGCGATGCGCCCTCGTACGCCGAGCCGACCGCTCTCGGTGACGTGCTGCCTGGTGCGACGGTCGCCGAGGTCGTCGAGTCGCAGGACCCGTCGCGGCAGGTGGGCGATGTGGTGCTGGCCTACGGAGGCTGGCAGTCGTTCTCGGTGGCGCCGGCCAGGCACACCCGTCGCCTCGACCCGTCCGCCGCGCCGGTCTCCACCGCTCTGGGGGTCCTGGGGATGCCGGGGTTCACGGCGTACGCGGGGCTGACCCAGATCGGGCAGCCGAAGCCCGGCGAGACCGTCGTCGTCGCGGCCGCGACCGGTCCGGTGGGTGCCACGGTCGGGCAGATCGCCAAGATCCTCGGCTGCCGGGCGGTGGGGATCGCCGGAGGGCCGGAGAAGGTCGCACACCTGACCGAGCTCGGCTTCGACGTCGCCCTGGACCACCGTGCGCCCGACTTCAAGGACCAGCTGAAGGCGGCCGTCCCGGACGGCATCGACGTCTACTTCGAGAACGTCGGAGGGCACGTGTGGAACGCGGTGCTGCCGCGGCTCAACAAGTTCGCCCGAGTGCCGGTCTGCGGTCTGATCGCCCACTACAACGACACCGCCGCGCCGGAGGGGCCCGACCGGGCGCCCGGCCTGATGCGGCACGTGCTCAACAAGTCGCTGCTGATCAGGGGCTTCATCCAGACCGAGTTCGTCCGTGACCACGAGGAGCGGTTCCTCACCGAGGCGACCACCTGGCTTGCCGAGGGCAGGCTCCGCTACCGCGAGGACATCACCGAAGGGCTCGAGAACGCGCCCGCCGCGTTCAACCGGATGCTTCGCGGACAGAACTTCGGCAAGACGGTGATCAAGGTCTGACCGAGCTCAGGCCGTCGGCGCAGCGTCGCCGTCGGTGGTCTCCGGCGCGGTCGTCGCTCGGCTGGCGATCTCCTCCTCGGTGGCGCCCGGCTGGAGGGTCTCGTAGCCAGTGGTGCCCGCCAGGCTGCGTACGAACTCCCGCAGCGCCAGGTCGGTCGGCATCGCCGCGTCGTCCTCGAACTCGGCGATGCAGTCGTCGATGATCTGCTCCTGCATGCTCGCCTCGAGCGTGGTGCCGTAGACGTCCTCCATCGCCTTGCGGCTGGGCGCGGTCAGGGTCTCGGCCGTGGTCACGTCGACGGGGTCCGGAGTCGGAGTCGGCGTCGGTGTGGGAGTCGGGGTCGGGGTGGGCTCGCTGGTCTCGCCGTCGCCGGGGTCCGTGCCGTCGGTGGGCTCGGTGCTGGGGTCGGTGCTGGGGTCGGTGCTGGGGTCCGTGCTGGGATCCGTGCTGGGATCCGTGGACGGGTCGGTGCTGGGACCCGTCGAAGGGTCCGGATCGTTGTCGCCGGAGCCGCTGCCGGACTCCACCGGCTCGGCCGGCACCGGGGTCTTGGCTGCGCCGTCTGCGTCGGCGTCGGGCTTCGTGACGTTGTTCGAGGTGCGCGGCAGGGTGGACACGTTCGATCTCATCGAGGAGGGCGACCCGCCATCGATGCTCGGCGATCCGGGGAACTCCCCGTTGCGGTACTGGTCGGCGATCTTCAGCACCGCCTCGACGTACGTGTCGCTCTGGTTGTAGCGGTAGACCGCGGCGTTGGCGCCGGAGTCGGTGCTGACGTCCTCGGTGCCGGCGCACAGGAATGCCGCCGTGGCGACGGCGGCATCATCGATGTCCTGGGGGTCGCGGCGGTTGTCGCCGTCGCCGTCGGTGCCGGCGAAGGTCCAGGTGGAGGGGATGAACTGCATCGGGCCGACGGCGTGGTCGTAGACGGTGTCGTGGTCGTAGAGACCGTTGTCGGTGTCGCGGACCGCCGCGTAGTTGCCGGCGCCGTTGAGCTGCGGGCCGATGATCGCAGGGAGGGCGAGGCCGTTGGAGTCGAGCTCGCTGCCCCCGAAGCGGCCGTGGTTGCTCTCGACCATGCCGATCGCGGCGATGAGTGCCCAGTCGATGCGGCAGGAGGGGTCGGCGTCGTTGAGCACGGTGGCCGAGCGCTGGTAGGCGGCCAGGGCGACCGGCGGGATCGACAGCTCCTCGGCGTTGGAGGCCAGCCTCACCGCGTCGGTCGGGGTCAGGTTCTTCACGCCGCCCAGGCCGTCGGCGATGCCCAGCGGGTCCTGAAGCGCGCCCGGATCGGGCAGCTCGGGCTGCTGATGACCGGTGTCGAGGCTGCCCTCGTCGGGGGCCATGACCGCGAACGCAGCGGTCAGCGCGACGGCAGCGACGGCCCGAGGCCCGAGGCTGGTCAGCGCAGCTGTGCTGATGCTTCTGGCCCAGAACTTTCGGGGTGCTTTGGTCATGCCGATCTCACCTCATCCACGCGTGGGGGACGTGTACGTCTCCTGAGCCTACCCAGGTATTCCACTTCGGCGCCTGGCAATAAGAAATCCACCCTTTGTGGTGATGAATCGCAACGGTCGTGCCACCTGACGTTGGGCTGGTGTTCCACGGCTCGCCGCCTGGTCTCACCTTGCGGCTGTCACCGTGTAGGGCATGACTGAACGGACGCGTCTGTGGATGGTTCCGCTGGTCGCGGCCGCGGGTTGGGGCGTCGGGTTCCTGCCCCAGCTCGTCCAGCCGCAGCCGCTCCTGCTCGCCCCGATGGTCGCCGAGCTGGTCTCGTTCACCCTGCTCGCCGCCGCGCTCGGCGGGCTCGCCGCCGGGCTGCGCCCGGACCGCCGGCTGCTCAGCGCCACCCTGGCCGGGACCGGTGTCGTGGGCGCGGTCCTGCTCGGGCTGACGCTCGCCGCGGGACCGGCGGCGACCAACTCGAGGATGCTGACCCACCTGGTCGTCGTCGCCGCGGTCACGACGGTCGCGGGTCTCGCCGCCGGGATCGCGGCGAGCCTCGGGCCATGCGTGCTGCGGGCTCCGATGCTGGCCGCACCGGCCGTCTGCGTACCGCTCTGGCTGGACGGCATGCTCCCCGGGAAGCTGCCTTCGTCGGTGATCGACGCACTCCTGGCGGCTGCGCTGGTGACCGTCCTGGTGACGTCCGTACGCCGCGCTGTCGACGTCGTCGCCTGGGTGCCGGCCTGGATCCTGGGCTGGGCGATGCAGACGCTGCTGACGGTGCTGGTGGCCATCGGCGTACTCATCCAGGAGGGCCGCTCGGTCGACGCCGGGCTGCTCTCCTCGCACCTGGTTTACTTCCACGAGCGCTGGAACGAGCCTGCGGTGCACTACCCGGCAGGGTGGGCGCTCGCCGGTGTCCTGGCGCTGGCGCTGGTGGCGTGGAGGCTGCGTGACACCCTTCGGGTGTGAAACGGACGCTCATCACCGGAGGCACCCGCGGCATCGGTGCCGCCATCGCTCATCGCCTGGCCGCTGACGGCCACTCGCTCGTGCTCGGCTTCCTGTCCGACGAGGCATCCGCCGCGGCGACGCGGGACGAGATCCGGGCCCTCGGGGTCGCCTGCGAGATCGTGGGCGCTGACATCACCACCGACGCCGGGATCGCCGCGCTCTTCGAGGCCGCCGGGCCGATCACCGGCGTGGTCAACAATGCCGGCGCGACCTACCGCTACGCGCCCCTCGTCGACACCCCTGCGGACGAGATCCGGAAGACGTACGACGTCAACCTGGTCGGTCCCACCCTGGTCGCCCGGGCGGCGGTGTCCGCGCTGGCCGAGGGTGGCGTGATCGTCAACATCTCCTCGGGCGCCGCGACCCTGGGATCGCCGGGAGAGTACGTCCACTACGCCGCCGCCAAGGCCGGGATCGACGCGCTCACCAAGGGGCTCGGGCTCGAGGTCGCCCCGCTCGGTATCCGGGTCGTCGCGGTCGCCCCCGGCCTCACCGAGACCGATCTGCACGCCGCCACCGGTGACCCCGGCCGGATCGAGCGGATGGCTCCCCAGATCCCGATCGGCCGTGCGTCCTCACCCGACGAGGTCGCCGAAGCGGTCGCCTGGCTGATGAGCGAGAAGGCCTCGTACGTCACCGCTACCACCCTGCGGGTGGCCGGCGGGCGGTGATGTCACAGGCTCGAGGTCGTGCCGTTCTCGGCAGTTCCGCTGCAGGCGCGAGCGGACGTGACCACTGATCGCGTCATTGGTTACATCTCGCTCGTGTCGCGCGACGGGACTTGCCGCATGGCCCACAATCTCCTCATGAGGCCCCAGGTCGTCGCGCATCGCGGCGCCAGTCATGAGATCGCGGAGCACACCCTGGCTGCGTACGTCGCGGCCCTGGATGCGGGTGCGGACGCCTTGGAGTGCGACGTACGCCTGACGATGGACGGGCATCTCGTCTGCGTCCACGACCGGCACCTGCGCCGGATCGGCGCGCGTGGGCTGGTCTCGGAGATGACGCTCGCCGAGCTGCAGGCGATCGACTTCGCGGCCTGGAAGAACGGGTTGTGGGACGGCGAGGACGAGGCGCCGGACCGGGACATGCGCGGCGTGCTCACGCTGCACCGGCTGCTGAAGATGGTGCGCGACTACCCCCGGCACGTCGAGATGGCGATCGAGACCAAGCACCCGACCCGCTACGGCGGGCTCACCGAGGGGCGGCTGGTCGACGTGCTCAACGACTTCGGCTGGGCGGGCCCGGGCAGCCCGGTGCGGGTGATGAGCTTCTCCTTCACGGCGCTGCAGCGGGTGGAGCGGCTGGCCCCGGGCGTGCCGCTGGTGCAACTCATCGACCGTGCCGCCAACTGGTCGCTCCTGCGGCACGCGATCGGTCCCGACTGGTGGCTGGGCGCCGGGATCGAGATGCTCACCGCCCACCCCAAGCTCGCCCGGCGGCTGGCGTCGAAGGATCGCAACCTCCACGTCTACACCGTCAACACCGAGGAGCAGCTCAAGCTCTGCCTCGACCTCGGGGTCAGCGCGGTCATCACCGACCGTCCGGGGTTCATGCTGGAGCTGCTCGGCCGTTAGGGTTTGGCCGTGGCCAAGAAGTCCCGAGTGAAGAACCGTCAGGCGGCTGCGGCCCCGACGGACGGTCCCAACCCGCGCGCGGCGTGCCCGTGCGGGTCCGGCAAGCGTTACAAGGCGTGCCACGGTGCCGCCGGCGGCGCGTTCGTGGGGCGCCCGTTCGAGGGCCTGCCCGGTGAGTGCGACCTGGTCGCGCTGCGCGAGCTGGTGCCCTCGGCGACGGTGTCGCTGTCTGTGAAGGGCTATGAGTCGACCCCGGTCACGCTCGGCACCCTGCTCCCGGGCGCCGCGCCGGCGATGTCGCGCGACTCGGGCGAGGTCTGGGCCGGGCTGCAGGTGCAGCACAACTACGGCGACGTGTCGCGTGACGTGGCGGCAGCGCTGCTCCAGGCGCTGGAGAGCCGCGCCGCGGGCGAGTCCGGCATCTTCGGTCTCACCTCCGCGCCGGGCGCCGGCCCGCGGCTCCAGGACATCGTCACCAACGAGTCCCTGGACGTCACCGTCCACGAGGGCTTCGACTGGTGGCTCGGCGACGTCGAGGACAAGGGCGACTTCGAGCACGCGCTCGAGCACGCCAACGAGTCGGTGATGCCGACGGAGCGACTGACCTCGGTCGAGGCTGCGTACTGGACCTCGGTGGGCTCCAAGGAGCACCTGCGCTGGGTCATGCCCGAGCCCGAGGACGCCCTCCTCACTGCGCTCGCGCGGCTGCACGTGGCCGGCGACGACGTGATCGTCCCCGACGCTCGTTTCGTCGGCATGTTCCGCGCCCACGGCCTGCTCGCCCCGGTCTGGGACCTTCCGGTCGGCACCGGCGCCGAGGCGCTCGAGGAGCCGGCGGTGGCGTTCAAGAAGCTCCTCGACGAGGCGCTCGCCGACGACTCCGAGATCACCCCCGAGGTGCGCTCGGCTCGTGCCGGGCTCGCCAACCGGCAGGTGACGATCCGCTGAGGTGTGGATGCTGACCGAGTTACCTCGGTCAGCACTCACCTTCTTCGTGGAGTTCCGCCAGGGCAGTGACCGTTCACCGAGTCACCTCGGTGAACATTCACCGCTCGACCGGCAACCAGAGCTCGCAGGACGCGTACGTCTCGGTGAGCTCGAGGTAGCGCAGGACGGACGGCCCGGGGCGGAGCCGCCACGGGTTCGACGGGAACCAGTCGGTCGCGGTCGCGGCCCAGAGCCGCTGCAGCGTCTCCGGGTGTGGCCCGGTGGCGGCGAAGACCGCCCAGGAGCCTGCCGGCACCGTGATGCTGTCGAGCCCCTCGGGCATCGTCGCCGACGGCGTGACCGCGACCCCGTGCAGGTAGGTGATCATCGACCCCTCCGGCGCATCGGGCGACGGGGAGTCGGTGACCGCGAGGATGCCGCGCGGGTCGGTGTCGTTGAGTTCCTTGAGGAGGACATGATCCTCCGGCGCCAACGAGGCGATGTGTTCCTGGATGTGCGGGTTCACGCCCTCGTAGATCAGCGGAACCTTCGCGGCGTGGCCCACCAGCCGCAGCTCGGGCATGTCGTTGATGGTGACGTCCATCGGGGTGCTCCCTTCGACGCTCAGACGGAACCTGAGCGTGGGTTGTGTGCGTAGCGGACCACCAAAGCGGCGTACGTCGGCGGGAGCCGTTCCGTGCACCGCACGGAACGCGCGCCCGAACGCCTCGGTCGAGCCGTAGCCGTAGCGCACCGCGACCTCCAGGAGATCGGGGGCGCCGGCGACCAGGTCGGCCGCGGCCAGGGTCATCCGGCGGCGGCGTACGTACTCGGACAACGGCATCCCGGCCAGGGCCGAGAACATCCGGCGCAGGTGGTATTCGGTGGTGCCGTGGTCGCGAGCGACCCGAGCCACGTCCACCTCGCCGGCGAGACCGTCGTCGAGCTCTGCCTCGACCAGGTCGACCAGGGTGTTGAGCGTGCCGATCATGTGGTCCTCCTTTCGCCGTCAAGCCTGGCTCGGGAGCACCCCTGTGGGCCCGACTTTCCTGGCCCGGTTCGGTCGGGCGGGTTCAATCGGACGAGGACCGTAGCCGGAACGCCTGCAGGCGGGAGTAGCCCTTGACGCTCGTACGCCGCATCTTCTCGACCTGGAAGCCGTCGACGCCCTCGAGCGCGGCCGCCGCGTTCTCGTCGATGACCACCGACGAGGGCCGGGCGACAGTAGTGAGGCGCGCGGCGATGTTGACCGTCGGGCCGAAGACGTCGCCGAGCCTGAGCACCACGTCGCCGTAGGAGATGCCGGCCCTGACGTGGGGAAACGCGCTCTCCTTGTCTTCCCCGAGGGCCGCCAGCTCCAGCGCCGTCCGGGCGGCGGAGGCGACGTCCTCGAAGGTGAAGAACACCCCGTCGCCGAGGTACTTGATCACCCGGCCGCCGTGCTCGACGACGACGTCGGAGCAGGTGTCCTCGAACTCCTCGACCCAGTCGACCAGCTCCTTGTCGCTGAGCCGCTTGGAGCGGGCGGTGTAGCCGACGATGTCGAGGAACCCGACCGCCAGCGGCACCGCGGATGCGTCCGCGACGGTGAGCATCCGCCGGGCCGCGCTGACCAGGTGGCGGCGCCACACGTAGTCCTGCAGCGACTCGACCAGCGGCAGAACCTGGGCGGTCAGCGCGACCAGGTCCTCGACCTCGTCGCCGCCCCGCTCGCGGGCGACCTCGGCCAGCAGCGACGTCTGCCACTCGGCCAGGCGGGCGTAGGACCGCCCCCAGGTCCGCACGAGCGCAGCCTGCCGGTCCTCGCTGAGCACCCCGAGACGTACGAGCTCCTGCGTCATCCGCAGCGCCTCGACATCAGCCTCGGTGAAGGCGATCTCGTCGTCGCCCGCGTGCGGGAAGCCGAGGTGGTGCCAGAGGTCCTCGGCCACCTCCATGGGCACGCCGACCGCGCCCGCGACGTCGGCGCGGGTCAGCGTGGGCGTCTGGCCGAGGACGAAGGACTCGACCACGGCCAGCGCCTCGGCCAGCTCGATGTCGGCCTCACGGCTACGGCCCTGGCCGAGGCCCTCGTCGGTCTGGTCGTCGAGGGTCAGGAGCCGAACCTGTCCTTGGCGACCTTCTCCAACGCCCTCGCGAACGACGGCATCTCCACCGAGAGCTGCTGCAGCTTGTCGGCGCTGAGGTGGATCAGGTCGAGCGGCGTGAGGGCGACGATGGAGGCCGTACGCAGCGAACCGCGCATGATCGCCGCCTCGCCGATGATGTCACCGGGCCCGCACTGGGCGATCTCCTCCTTGTCCCGGCGGACCGAGACGGTGCCGTCGAGGATGATGTAGGCCTTGTCCGGCGGGGTGTCCTCCCAGATCGGCGACCAGCCCTCCGGCAGATGC
Organism: Nocardioides sp. NPDC057767; assembly: GCF_042798275.1. Lineage (NCBI taxonomy): Bacteria > Bacillati > Actinomycetota > Actinomycetes > Propionibacteriales > Nocardioidaceae > Nocardioides > Nocardioides sp. NPDC057767. The sequence goes on from NZ_JBHVKJ010000001.1 coordinate 78,186, forward strand.
ACGCGGGTGCCGGTGGCGCTGATGTGCGCGATCTCCTTGGGCGTGAACATGGAGAAGAACGACTCGGTCACGAGGTTTTCCTTCGGTCGGCTGTGGGGACGGTCACAAGGACAACGACTTTCCTACTGGCGAGTTACCCCCGGCGGGTCATCCCAGCGGGTCGCGGGCGATCGGGCAGCTCATGCATCGAGGACCACCTCGGCCGGAGCCCAGCTCGGACCCGGCGATCGCGATGACCTCGATCCCGGCGGCCTCCAGCGCCTCGTTGGTCTGCGTGTTGCGCTCGTAGCCGACGACCACACCCGGCGCCAGTGCCAGAGTGTTGTTGCCGTCGTCCCACTGCTCGCGCTCGGCGGCGACCGGGTCGAGGCCGGTGTCGACGTGGTGGAGCTTGTCGATGCCCATCGCCTCGGCCGCGACCTCGAGGAACGGACGCGGGGCCGCGATGTGGACCTGGTCGGTCTCGCCGGCCGGCGTGACGGCGTACGCCACCAGCGAGTCGACCGCGTTCGGGTAGATCACCATCTTGTCGGTGTTCACCAGCGTGGCGATGGTGTCGAGGTGCATCGTCGCGCGCTCCTGCGCGATCGGCACCGCGAGCACGGTGTGGGCGAGGCCCTCCGCGAAGACCTGGCGCGCCAGCCGCTCGGCGCCTGCCGGGGTCGTGCGCTCGCCGACACCGACGGCGACGACGCCAGGAGCGAGCAGGAGCACGTCGCCACCCTCGACGTGCTCGAGGTGGGAGCCGTGCAGCCGGGGGCTGGACCGGAACCGCGGGTGGAACTGGTAGATCAGCTCGGTGAGCGCGGTCTCGCGCTTGCGGGCCGGCATCGCCAGGCTCGTGACGGTCGCCCGGTCACGGATCCAGACCGACGAGTCACGGGTGAAGAGCAGGTTCGGGAGCGGGTCGATCAGGAAGTCGTCGTGGGCGAGGAGGCTGGTGACCAGGCCGTGGCCGCCGCGCACCTCGTCGTTGCGGATGCCCGCGGTCAGGTGGCCGGTCAGCTCGGCCGGTCCCGCGTCGGCGAGGGCGCCGCTCAGGTAGTCGCGCAGGGTGTCGCCCAGGGTGAGCGAGCCCAGCACATTGTCGAGCGCCAGCTTGCGGGCCTCGGGCACCTCGAGGGTCTCGGTGAGCAGGTCGGTCAGGTAGAGCACCTCGACGTCGCGATCCCGCAGCGCGGCCGCGAAGGCGTCGTGCTCGTCCTGTGCCCGCTTCACCCACGGAATGCCGTCGAAGAGCAGCTTGTCGTTGTTGCGCGGTGTCAGCCGGGTCAGCTCCCGCCCGGGTCGGTGGAGCATTACCGTACGCAGCCGTCCGACCTCGCTGTCGGCGCCAAGTTCAACCATGTCGGCAGCCTAGGCGACGCTCGCTCAGGCGAACACCTCGACCAGCGTCAGGATGGCCAGGACGAGGCACACGAGGGCTCCGACGTAGTGCAGGACGTGCAGCTTGATGAACCGGAGCAGCGTACGTCCCAGCAGCACCGCGAGCCCGGACACCGTCAGCAGCGCGGCCCAGGAGCCGATGAAGACCGAGACCGGCTCGTGGTAGCGAGCCACCAGCGAGACGCTCAGCAGCTGGGAGAGGTCGCCCCACTCGGCTGCGAAGAGGACCATGAAGCTGGCCAGGACCTGACGGAAGCCGCGTACGTCCTTCGCCTTCTCGGCGAACTCGCTGCCGTCCTCCTCGCTCGCGATGCCATGGTGGCGGCGCCCCTCGACGAGCAGGAGCACCGCGCCGCTGAGGAACAACAGCGCGGCGACGACGTGGATCAGGGTGGTCGGCAGGAGCGTGGCCACGCCCCCGATCGCCACGGCGATGAGCGTCTGGACCGCGAACGCGGAGCCGACACCGAGCCACACGAAGATCGGCCGGTACTTCGTCGACAGCACCAGCGTCGCCAGGAACGTCTTGTCCGGCAGCTCGACGACGAAGATCGCGGCGAAGGCCAGCGCGATGACGGTGATGTCCACGGGGTCATGGTCGCACTCGGCGGGGCGGGGATGTTCGTCTAGGTATGCAGGCGAACAGTCGCTCCCCTGGCGGAACTCCACGAGGGATGCGGATGCTCGGCTACATACCTAGACGAACCGCCAGCGCCTTGGCCGCCGCCAGGACATCGATCGCGGGGCGGTCGAGCGCGGCGGAGGCGCGGGCGACGTCGTCCCACTCGGGCTGCAGGTTGACGATCTCGCCGTCGAGACGGGCGGTCTTGACGGCGATCGGGTGTCCGCCGACGGTCACCGTCAGCATCTCGCGGGGCAGGGCGTGCTTGACGACCTCGTGCTCGCGTACGCCGATCGTGGAGGTCTCCCGGAAGAACACCCGCCGGACCGCCTCGGCGGCAGCGGGAGGGGTGAGGGCGTGGAGCGTGTGGGCGGGTCGGCCCTTCTTCATCAGGATCGGCGTGACCCAGGCGTCGTGCGCGCCGGCGGCGAGGAGCGCTTCGAGAGCCCCGGGGATCAGCCTCGGGTCGAGGTCATCGATGTTCGCCTCGACGACGAGCTCGGTCGAAGCCGGAGCGTCCTCCGCGTACCCCACCATCAGGCGCAGCGCGTTCGCCCAGCCCTCCGGGTCGCGACCGCCCGCACCGACCCCGATCGCGCGGGTCACCATCGGCGGCTGGTCGCCCCACGAGGTGGCGAGGGTGGTGAGCAGCGCCGCGCCGGTCGGCGTGCACATCTCCATCGACGGATGCCCGGGAGGCCCCGCGAAGGAAGGTACGCCGGTGAGCAGCCGTGCCACGGCCGGCGGCGGCACCGAGAGGGTGCCGTGAGCGGCCCGGACGGAACCCGAGCCGACAGCGACCGGGGAGACCACGACGTCGGTCGCGCCCAGGTGCACGAAACCCGCACAGACCCCGACCACGTCGGCGATCGCGTCCAGCGCCCCGACCTCGTGGAAGTGGACCTCCTCCGGTGAGATCCCGTGGACGGCCCCCTCGGCGACGGCGAGGCGCTCGAAGACCCGCAGCGCCAGGTCGCGCACCGCACCGTCCAGCGAGGCGTCGGTGAGCAGCGCCCGGACGTCGGCCCAGGTGCGGTGATGGACCGACTCCGCGATCGAGACATGGCACCGGGTCGCGGCCAGGCCGCCGCGCCTCACCTGGTCAGCGTCGAGATCCACCGGCTCGGGAGCCACCGCATCCACCGCCGAGGCGATCACGGGCAGTGGCACGCCGGCGCCGACCAGCGCGCCGAGGAGCATGTCTCCAGAGGCCCCGGACGACGCGTCGACCCAGACGACGCTCATCCAGCCCGCCGGGCGATCCGCGCCGCCGCGACCCCGGCCCCGTAGCCGTTGTCGATGTTGACCACGGTCACGCCGGGAGCACACGAGTTGAGCATCGCCAGCAGCGCGGCCAGCCCGCCGAAGGAGGCGCCGTAGCCGACGGACGTCGGCACCCCGATCATCGGCACCCCGACCAGCCCGCCGACCACGGAGGGCAACGCACCCTCCATCCCGGCGACGACGATCAGGCAGTCGGCGTCGTCGAGCCGGTCGCGTACGGCCATCAGGCGGTGGATCCCGGCGACACCCACATCGGTGATCCGTTCGACGCCGGCGCCGTGGACCCGGGCGGTCAGTGCCGCCTCGGCCGCGACCGGCCCGTCGGAGGTGCCGGCGGCCACGACGCAGACCCGGCCCTGCGGGGCTGGCAGCGGCCCGAGCGTGATCGCCCGGGCCTCGGCGTCGTGGGTCGCCGAGGGCAGCTCGGCGGCGACGAGGGCCGCTGCCTCGGCCGAGACCCGGGTGGCCAGGACGGCGCGCGTGGGATGCGCACGGTGCAGCCGGGCCAGGATCGCGACGACCTGCTCGGGGGTCTTGCCGTCGGCGTACACGACCTCCGGGTCACCCGTGCGCCGCTCACGGTCGAGGTCGACGCGGGCGAACCCGAGGTCCGCGGTCGTCTCCTGGTCGGGCATCCTCAGAACCGGGCCGGGTCGGCCGGGTAGACCCCGAGCAGCTTCACGTCGGTGGTGAAGAAGGCCAGCTCCTCCAGGGCGCGCTTCAGCCCCGGCTGGTCGGGGTGGCCGTCGACCTCGGCGAGGAACTGGGTCGCGGTGAACTTCCCGTCGACCATGTAGGACTCCAGCTTGGTCATGTTGACGCCGTTGGTCGCGAAGCCGCCGAGCGCCTTGTAGAGGGCGGCCGGGAGGTTGCGTACGTTGAAGATGAACGAGGTCACTACCGGACCCTGGTCGGAGGGCGCCTGGATGAAGTCGGGCGAGAGCACGACGAAGCGGGTGGTGTTGTGGTCGGCGTCCTCGATGTCGGTGGCGAGCACGTCCAGCCCGTAGATCGAGGCGGCCAGCGGCGGGGAGATCGCGGCCATCGTCGGGTCACCGGCCTCGACGACCTCGCGCGCGGCACCGGCGGTGTCGCCGGAGACGACCGGCGTGAACCCGTGCTCCCGGATGATGTTGCGGCACTGGCCCAGCGCGTGGACGTGGGAGTGGACCGTACGGATGTCGTCGAGATGGGCGCCCGGAAGACCGAGCAGGTGGAACCGGATCCGCAGGTAGTGCTCGGCGATGATGTGCAGGTTGGACTCGGGGAGGAAGTGGTGGATGTCGGCCACCCGCCCGGCGAGGGAGTTGTCGATCGGGATCATCGCCAGCGACGCCTCACCTGCCTCGACGGTCGCAAAGACGTCCTCGAACGAGGCGCACGGCACCGACTCCAGCTCGGGGTAGTGCCGTTGGCAGACCATGTGAGAGTTGGACCCTGGTTCGCCCTGATAGGCGATGCGATGTGGCTCGGACACAGCGACAGTCTAGATTCGCCCGTTGTGCTCGCTCTTGCCATTCTCAGTCTGCTGACAGCAATCGCCTCCCTGGTGTTCGCCGGGGCGGCCTGGCAGAGGACGAAGGACGTACGCCGCCCCGACCCCGCCGCCGTCGAGTCGCTGCCGACCGACGTCGCCGGTCTGCGTGCCGAGGTCGCGGCCCTGCGGGCGGAGTCGGCGATGAACCTGCGCCACCTCGCGGTGGTGCGCTTCGACGCGTTCGGGGACGCCGGTGGCCACCTGAGCTGGTGCCTCGCCCTGCTCGACGACAACGGTGACGGGGTCGTGCTCACCTCGATCCACGGCCGCACCGAGGCGAGGTCGTACGCGAAGAGCATCAGCGGCTGGGAGTCGTCCCAGCTGATGTCGCCCGAGGAGACCGAGGCGGTCCAGCAGGCGAAGCCGAGGAGCTGATCCGAGGCGACCGGATCGGGCCGAAAACGACGCCGGCACGCTCGGGCGTGGCGGGGGAACCGTTCCGAGCGTGCCGGTTTTCAAACCCGGGCTGCGGGTGGGACGGCCCGGGAGTCGAACACTGGTCGCGGGGGATTTCCGACCAGTGTGTGGGTCTTGCACGTCACCGGCCGGAGTCAGGCTGAGCCCGATCGGGGACGCCGACTCGGCTCACGCCGAGTCGTGTCAGACACCTTATGAACATTTACTGATCAACAAGACATCTGTGCCCGCGAGTCGCCATCGAGTCGCACGAAAATTGATCCCAAACACGCTGAAAATACGCTTGATCCGGGACTTTGGACCCTGATTGCCGGGACTTTCTGCTTGGCTGCGTGTCGTTGGATTCGGGACCGAATCGGGACCGCGTTTCAGCGTGGCACGCGGACGAGCAGGCGTCCCGGAAGGCACGTCATGCGCAGCTCCCGACCCTCGGAGATGGTGTCGCCGTCGAGCTGGCGGGGCTGGTCGTGGTTGGTCCGGATCACGACGCTGGCGCCGGTCATCCGGTTGACCAGGTTGTCGGTGCGCGGCCGCTTGCTCAGCACCCGGAACGCGAGCGGCAGCCAGGACCAGAACCGCTGCGGATAGAGCAGCACCACGTCGACGAGTCCGTCGTCGAGCGCGGCCGCCGGCAGCAGCGGCATGTTGGCCTGGAGGTAGCCGACGTTGCCGACGACGACCGTGCGCGCCCGGTGCCTGGTGAACTCGCCGCCGTCGACGGAGATCTCCAGCCGCATCGCCGGGAACATCAGGCTCTTGAAGGCGGAGAGGACGTACGCCATCCAGCCGATCTTCTTCTTGATGTCCTCGTTGACGCCGCTCATGATCGCGGCGTCGAAGCCCATCCCGGCCATGACCAGGAAGTTGGTGTCCTCGAGGTTGTCGCCGGAGACCTCGACCAGGTCGATCGCCTGGTCCTGCCCGGTGAGCGCGACGTCGATCGCGGCGCGGATGTAGAGCGGGATCGACAGGTTGCGGGCGAGCAGGTTGCCGGTGCCGCCGGGGACGATCCCCACCGCGATGCCGGTGCCGGCCAGGGCGGAGCAGACCTCGCGTACGGTGCCGTCCCCGCCGCACACGAGCACCAGGTCGGCGCCCTCCTCCTGGGCGGCGCGCGCCATCCCTCGGCCGGGGTCATCGACCGTGGTCAGGTGCCAGGTCGGCGTCTTCCAGCCGGACTCCTTGGCCATCGTGGTGACCATGGTCTTGAACTGGTCGACCGACTCGACCTTGATCGGGTTGAGGACGACCGCGATCTTCCGGTTGCCGCGCACCGAGTCCACCAGCGGCCGCCGCCCCAGCGCGTGCGAGGTGGGCAGCGGCGTGTAGATCGCCATGCCGAGGAAGACCGCGCCGGCGGCGAAGGCGATCCCGCCGAGCACGTCGGAGGGATAGTGGCGTCCGAGGAAGACCCGGTCCGCGGCGACGAGCACCACCAGCAGCGTGAGGCCGGTGTAGGCGAGGCGACGGATGCCGCGGCGGCGCACGAACATCGTCACGACGACCGCGATCACGCCCGCAAGGACCGCTGTCCCGGTCACGTGACCGGAGGGGTACGCAGGCGACTCGTGCAGCCACGCCGGCAGCTGCCACTCCGGCCGGTCCCGGTCCACGAGGTGCACCACCCCGCGGCGTACGACGAGGGTGACCACCACGACCCCGAACACGTAGACCGCTGCGCGCAAGTACTTGCGGAACAGGCCGGCAGCGACCAGGAGGGCCACCCCGACCGGGAGGTACCAGTCGGTGACCACCTCGACGATGCGCCAGAAGTCGAGCATCCAGCCGTGCTCCGCCGTCACCGCCGCGGCGTCGCGGCCGAGGTCGTCGAACGTCGAGACCGGCGGCCATGCGTTGATCGCCGCGATCCCGATCAGGGCGCACAGAGCGAACAGCGAAGCCGCCCAGAGCAGCAGGGCACGGCGCGAAAGGTCAAGCACGGTGAGTCAGTATGCGCGAAACGGCTTCCACACAGTGAATGAACGACCTGGAAAAAAGCCGAGGCAGCGCCCGGTTGTCGGCGCTACTCTTCCCTCTCCGCGCATGATTCGGGTCGGCGCCGGCACTCCTCGGTCCTTCGTCGTTGTGAGGTCTCTCTCATGCGCTCTCGCGTGTCCTCGTACGCCCTCCTCGGGCTCTTGTCCGTCCCCGCCGTCGCTCTCGGCGTCGGTGGCCTCCTCGCCGGCTCGGCTGCTGCGACGGAAGGCGAGTGCGGCGGCAAGCCCATCACCGTCGACCTCGCCGTCGAGGGTCAGACGCCGACGGAGGGAGACGACGTGATCGCCGTCCCCGCTGGTGTGGCGGTCGACGCCCTCGGGGGACACGACACCATCTGTGTCTTGGGGCAGGGCGCCGCCGAGATCATCGGTGGTGTCGGTGATGACACGATTTACGGGGCGCTGGGCAACACCGTCCTCGGAGGCGAGGGCGACGACACCATCCTGGGCAGCAACCGTGCGGCGTTCGGAGAGGCTGGTAACGACGTCTTCAAGCTGGCCGAGCAGCAGGACTTTGCCTACGGCGGAGGCGGGAACGACGCCTTCTACGGAGGTCCCGGAGCGAACATGTTCCGTGGCCATGACGGCGACGACCACTTCTCCGGTGGTGGTGGCTCCGACCAGGCGTTCGGGGACGACGGCAACGATGTGATGTCGGGTGGCGACGATGGCGACCTTCTCCAAGGGGATCGTGGTCTCGACACGATCGACGGCGGCGGCGGAGGTGACCGCCTCCTCGGCGGTGCGGACGTCGACGACCTGCGTGGAGGGCTCGGCGACGACATTCTCGAGGGCGGCGACGGGGACGACATGCTCTCGGGTGAGGACGGTCGCGACAGTGCCTGGGGCGATGCCGGCAACGACGTCATCGACGGGGGAGTCGACGACGACCGTCTTCACGGAGATGAAGGCATGGACACGGTGAACGGTGGCACGGGATCCGACGAGATCACCGGCGACGACGGGTCCGACACGATCGACGCAGGTTCAGGCGACGATCACGTCGAGGCTCACGGAGGCAACGACATCGTCCACGGCGGTGACGGTGCCGACCTGATCGAGAACTTCGACACGGTCGTCGAAGCCACCGGGGACGACACGTTCAACGGTGGCGCGGGTGATGACCTGATCTTTGCCGGCGATGGCGCCGACCACGTCAACGGCGGAACTGGTGACGACTTCCTGTCGGGGTACGTGGGCAACGACGTCTTGCGTGGTGACGACGGCGCGGACCGTATCGCGGGCGGCTCGGGTGACGACGCCATCGACGGTGGGACGGGGTCGGACAAGGCGACGTACGCCGAGGCGACCTTCGGCATCGTCGCGACGACGACGAAGGTGACCGGCGGCCTCGGCACGGACGCCCTTGCCGGCATCGAGGAGCTGACGGGGACCGACTACGCCGACCGGTTCACCGGTGGCTCGGGGAACAGCATCATCGACGGGCGTGCCGGCAACGACTGGTTCGCGCCCGGGGCCGGGACCGACCTGATCACCGGCGGCTCGGGGGTGGACACGGTCAGCTACGCCAACCTGACCAGCGGCGTACGCATCTATCTCGGGCAGCCTGCCTACTACGGTGCCGGCGCCGGCCGCGAGACGATCGAAGAGGTCGAGAACCTCACCGGAAGTCCGTACGCCGACAACCTCGTCGGGGACCTGGGCGGCAACGTGATCCTCGGTGGCGGCGGTAGCGACTACATCAACGGGCTCAACGGCAGCGACCGGCTGGACGGCGGGAGCGGCAACGACACCTTCTGGCCGGGCAAGGACAACGACACCGTGATCGGCGGGACCGGCACGGACACGATCAGCTACAAGGGCTATTACAGGCCGATCCAGATCAGCCTGGCCACGACCCGAGCTCAGAACACGGGGAGCTCCGGTTACGAGACGGTCAGTCAGGCCGAGAACATCATCGGCACCTCGTACTCCGACCGCCTCGCCGGAAGCTCGGGCCGCAACACGATCACGGCCGGCTACGGGAACGACACCGTGCTGCCCGGCCACGGCGACGACGTCGTCAGCGGTGGAGCCGGGTCGGACACGATCAGCTACCGGAACGTCGGTGTCGGCGTCCGGGTGTCTCTCGCCGCGACGTCCCGGCAGAGAACCAACGCCGGCTACGACAAGATCACCTACGTCGAGAACGTCATCGGCACCACGCGCGCCGACGTCCTCAAGGGGAACGGTTCTGCCAACAAGCTCTACGGAGACGCCGGTGGCGACAAGCTCTACGGCAGCGGCGGCGCCGACAAGCTCTACGGCGGCACCGGTAGCGACTACGGCGACGGGGGCACGGGCCGGGACAGCTCGTACTCGGTCGAGCGGCGCGTGCGCATTCCGTGACGCTCACTTACTGAAGTGAGATCTGATGGCCCGGTCGACTAGCCTTGCCGCATGATCGACCCGCGCATCCTCCGCGAAGACCCCGACCGCGTACGTGCCTCGCAGGAGCGCCGCGGCGCGTCCTCCGACGTGGTGGACCGGGCGCTGTCCGCGGACAGCGCTCGCCGGGCGGCGATCGCGGACTTCGAGGCCAAGCGGGCCGAGCAGAAGCAGATGGGCAAGAAGGTCGCCCAGGCCAAGGGCGAGGAGAAGCAGGAGCTCCTGGCTCAGGTGAAGGACCTCGCGGCCGCGGTGAAGGAGGCCGAGGCGGCGCAGAACGCTGCCGAGGAGGAGTGGAAGAAGGCCCTCAAGGCCATCCCCAACCTCGCCGACGACGCTCCGGCCGGCGGTGAGGACGACTTCGTCGTGATCGAGACGGTCGGTAAGCCGCGTGACTTCGAGGCAGAGGGCTTCGAGCCGCGCGACCACGTCGAGCTCGGCAAGATGCTCGGCGCGATCGACCTCGAGCGCGGCGCCAAGGTCTCGGGCAGCCGCTTCTACTTCCTGACCGGCGTCGGCGCCGAGCTGGAGTTCGCGCTGATCAACCTGGCGATGGAGCAGGCCCGCGAGGCCGGGTTCACCCAGGTCATCGCGCCGGCGCTGGTGCGCCCGGAGGCGATGGAGGGCACCGGCTTCCTCGACCAGGTCGACGACGGCGTCTACAAGATCGAGGACGACGACCTCTACCTCGTCGGCACCTCCGAGGTGCCGATGGCCGCCTACCACGCCGACGAGATCCTCGACCCCGACACGCTCCCGCGCCGCTACGCCGCCTTCTCGTCGTGCTTCCGCAAGGAGGCCGGCTCGGCGGGCAAGGACACCAAGGGCATCATCCGGGTCCACCAGTTCGAGAAGGTGGAGATGTTCGTCTACACCACCGTCGAGGACTCGTACGCCGAGCACCAGCGTCTCCTCGAGTGGGAGAAGGCGTTCCTGGACAAGCTCGAGCTCGCCTACCAGGTCATCGACGTCGCCGCGGGCGACCTCGGTCCTTCGGCGTTGAGGAAGTTCGACTGCGAGGCGTGGATCCCGACCCAGGGGAAGTACCGCGAGCTCACCTCGGCGTCCAACTGCACCACGTTCCAGGCACGTCGCCTCGACATCCGGGCCCGCACCGAGAACGGCACCACCCCGGTCGCCACCCTCAACGGCACGCTGACCGCGATCACCCGCGCGATCGTCGCCGTCCTGGAGACTCACCAGCAGCCCGACGGCTCGGTGCGGGTGCCGAAGGCGCTGCAGAAGTGGCTCGGTCGCGAGGTCCTGGAGCCGGTCCAGAAGTGAGCACGACCGAGAGCACCACGGCGTGGCCCGGTGACGCCGCCTGGCAGCCGAAGCTCGTCGCGCTCGACATCGACGGCACGCTGCTGCGCTGGATCGAGGGCACGGGAACGACCTCCGAGGCGCTCTCGGACAAGGTGCGCGACGCGGTCCGCCGGGCGTACGACGCCGGTGCGCACGTGGTGCTCTCCTCGGGCCGCTCGGCCCACTCGATGACCGGGATCGCCGACCTGCTCGGGCTTCCCGACGAGGGCGCGGAGCGGTTGTGGATCGTCGCGTCCAACGGGGCGGTGGTGCTCCGCTACCCGCCGGTCGACGTGGTGCACGAGGAGACCTTCGACGCTCGCGCCGCCGTCGAGAAGATCATGGAACGCCGTCCGAACGTCCTGGTCGCGGTCGAGAACCGGGGGCTCGGCTACCGGTTCAACCGGCCGTTCCCGGAGGGCGAGCTCGACGGCGCACACCTGATCGCTCCGATCGAGGAGATGGTCGCCGAGCCGGTCTCCCGCGTGATCATCCGCGACCCCGACGCGACCCCGGAGGACTTCCTCGCCCTCGGTCGCGAGCTCGGTCTGCACGGCATCGACTACGTCGTCGGCTACACCGCCTGGCTCGACCTCACCCCGGTCGGCGTCTCCAAGGCATCCGGACTCTCCTACGTCTGCGACCAGCTCGACCTCGAACCCGCCGACGTACTCGCCATCGGCGACGGCCGCAACGACGTCGAGATGCTCGAGTGGGCCGGCCGAGGAGTGGCCATGGGCAACGCTCCCGACGTCGTCCAGGAGATCGCCGACGCCGTCACCGCCCACGTCGCCGACGACGGTGCGGCGCTGGAACTCTCCCGCTGGTTCTGAGATTGCAGTTCTGAGAGTCTTGGCGCTCGTGACTCTTCCCACCACCATCCTCACCGAGCGGCTGACGCTGCCGTTGTGGACCCGCGCCGACGTCGACGCCATCCGAGCCACGAACGGCGATCTCGGCCGCCCGCAGGCCTGGCACCCGCAGTTCCCGCGCGTGGACGATCGCGACGCGGCGACGATGTGGGTCGAGGGCGACCCGTGGAGCTCCCGCTACATCATGCGCAACGGGACCGTTCTCGGCTCGATCGGCTTCTTCGGACCGCCCGATGCCGCGTCCGACGGCACCCCGGAGACCGAGGTCGGCTACGGCCTGGTCGAGGAAGCACGCGGCTGGGGTTTCGCGACCGAGGCGCTCAAGGGTCTGCTCGCAGGCGCCGACGAGGAGGGCGTACGCATCCGGGCCTCTGTCGAACCCACCAACGCGGCCAGCCTCCGTGTGCTCGCCAAGTGCGGGTTCACCGAGCTCCGTGGCGCCGACGAGGACGGGCATCTGGTGATGGCCCGGCCGATGCCCGGTGGCAGAATGAAGGAATGAGTACGCCGAAGCTCGTTGCCACCGACCTGGACGGCACTCTGGTCAGAGCGGACGGCTCGGTCTCGGACTTCACCCGTGACGTGCTCGTGAAGCTCGAGGAGATCGGCGTGCCGGTCATCTTCGTGACGGGCCGGCCGTTGCGCTGGACCCGTGAGCTCTTCGAGCACATCGGCAGCGTCGGCCTCGCGATCGTGTCCAACGGCGCGCTGGTCTGGGACGTCGCCATCGATCAGCCGCGGCTCACCCGTCTGATCGAGCCCGCCCTGACCGCCGAGGTGGCGGTGACGCTGGCGGCCGAGCTACCCGGTCTCGTCTTCGCGACCGAGTCGCTCGAGGGCTGGTCGTGCGAGCCGGCTTTCGTGACCCACACCTCCGACGCCCTCCGGCCCGCGAGGCGGGTCGCAGCGATCGAGGAGCTCGCCGACGAGCCGCTGATCAAGCTGCTGGCCCGGCGCCACGACGACGATGACGCCGACGAGCTGCTCGCGGCCGCGGTGGCCGCCGTCGGTGACCGGGTCAACGTCACCCACTCCTCGTTCCCGCTGCTCGAGATCAGCGCTCCCGGGGTCACCAAGGCCTCGACGCTGGAGCTGGTCTGCACCGAGCTCGGCATCTCCGCGACCGACGTGATCGCCTTCGGCGACATGCCCAACGACCTGCCGATGCTGACCTGGGCAGGGACGTCGTACGCGATGGCGGACGCCCATCCGAGCGTGGTCGAGTGCGCGTCACATCTCGCGCCCGGGCACGAAGATGACGGTGTCGCGCGGGTCCTGGCTGGAGTCTTCGGCCTGTGACTGGTTTGATCTTCGCCATGCGCCGCGTCCCCCAGCCCAGAGACCGCGCGAGCCGGGCGATGCCTGCTGCGCGTCGCCCCAGCACGCACCCGGCGGCGTTGTCGTCGGTCGACGGCCAAGGCCACTTCGTTCAGGCCTGGGCCGCCTCCCTCCTCCGCCTTGCCGTGTACGCACTGGGACGACGCTCGCGACGGCACGCCCGACTCGCGCGGTCTCTCGCTGCCCTCGCTCTTGCGGTGACAGCGGTGGTCACGACGAGCCCAGCCTCCGCCTCCGCGGCCCCGGTGACGGCTCCCGCGAAGTGCCCCGAGTTCAAGCTCAGCGACGCGGTCAAGGAGCCGCTCGTCTTCCACGCACGGGTGACCGGTCCCGGCAAGGCCACCCGAAAAGGCGGCCCGGTCGTCTACCCCGTGATGGTCGTCAAGGCACTCAAGGGCGTCATCAGCGGCAGCAGCCTGCAGGTCACCCTCAACACCGGCCCGTGCCAGCGGAAGTCGCTGACCGCCAACGAGGACTACTACTTCTTCGTGCAGCAGAAGGGCGACACGATCCTCGCCGCCGGCAGCGCCCCGCGCGTCGAGGAATACACCGACAAGCTCCAGGCGGAGATCGCCCAGGAGTTCCCGGAGGTGATCGCCCCCGAGCCTCAGCAGGTGAGCTTCAGCGAGCCGGCGTCCCCCGAGGGCGCGAAGCTCGTCGAGGTCGCCGCCCCGGGCGTCGTGCTCGTCGTCGTCGGCCTGCTCGGCCTGATCATCGTGATGATTCTGGGGCGACGGCGGTCGGCCTGACGGCCTGGATGTTCGTCTAGGTATGTAGCCGAACCGTCACATCCCTAGCGGAGCTCCACTAGGGATGTGAAGACTGATCTGCATACCTAGACGAACATTCGCGCTCCGGCGTCCACCCCGGCGGCCGGAACACATAGCTCAGCTTGAGCCGCCAGCCGTCGGCGCTGCGTACGTCGTTCCAGAGCTCGCGGAACGCGCCGTACTCCAGGCGGAGAAGGTTGTAGGTGTCGACCTTGTAGGTCAGGCCGTACGTCGGGCGCTGGACCTCCGGCTGGAAGGTGCCGAAGAGGCGGTCCCAGATGATCAGGATGCCGGCGTAGTTCTTGTCCAGGTATTCCGGGTCGGAGCCGTGGTGGACGCGGTGGTGCGACGGGGTGTTGAGCACGAGCTCCAGCGGCCGCCAGAGTCGGCCGATCGTCTCGGTGTGCACGAAGAACTGGTAGATCAGGTTGATCGAGAAGGCGATGTAGATCGCCGCCGGTGAGATGCCCAGGAACGGCAGCGGCAGGAAGAAGAAGAACTCGAACCACGGGTTCCACTTCTGCCGCAGCGCGGTCGCGAACGTCATGTACTCGCTCGAGTGGTGAGCCTGGTGCGCCGCCCAGCCGACGCGCGTCCGGTGCACGAAGCGGTGGTTCCAGTAGTAGGCGAGGTCGACGACCACGATCGAGATCGCCAGGCCCCACCACGTCTCCGGGATCTGCCACAGCGACGCGTAGGCGAAGATCGCCGCGTAGACCGCGAAGGTCAGCACCTTGAAGACGGTCATCGACACGATCGACCCTGCGCCCATCAGGATCGAGGTGCGGGCGTCCTTGAAGACGTAACCGGCCAGGTTGTCGTCGTGGTCGAGCCATTTCAGTGCTGCCAGCTCGATGAGGATCGAGAGCGCGAAGAACGGGATGGCGTACGTCAACGGGTTCTTGAGCGGGTCGAGCATGTCGTTCATGGGGGACCTCCCAGGGATATGACCTTTGAGTAAGTTACCTCAAGGTCATATGCCGCCGCTAGACTCCAGGACATGTCACGGGCCAACGCTGGAACCAAGGGCGTCCCACGCGCCGACCGCGAGCTGCAGATCGTGCGAGCCGCCTGTGAGGTCTTCGGCACCGTGGGGTTCGCCAAGGCGTCGGTGGCGGGGATCGCGGCCGACGCCGGCATCTCGAAGCCGTTGGTCTACCAGTACTTCGGCTCCAAGGAGGGTCTCTTCTCGGCTTGCCTCACCCACGGGGCGGAGCTGCTCGCCAGCGATATGGAGCGCGTGGCCGCCGACGACTCGGTCGGCCTCGAGCGCGGTCTGCGCACCCTCGACGGGATCTTCCGCATCCTCGAGCCCCAGCCGTGGCTGTGGCGGCTCTTCTTCGACCGCACCGCCCCGGAGTCGGGCGACGTCGCGGCTGCTCGGGCGTTCTACACCGACCGGATCACCCGGCTCGCGATGGAGGGCGTCGGCGAGCTGATGGCGCTCGTCGGTGACGACGACCCGCTCGACGTCTCCGCGATGACCGCCGTCTGGATGAACGTCGTCGACACGCTGGTCACCTGGTGGCTCGACCATCCCGAGGTGACGCCGAGCCAGATGACCGAGCGGTGCTACCGGCTCATCGTGGCGCTCTCCGGGGCCGAGCCGCCCGCTCAGATCGTCGCGGACCCGGCTGCTCGCTAAGCGGCCGGGCAAATTCCCGCCATGGCGGGAAAATGCCCGCCGCGAGTAGCCTACGCGGCGTGAGCATCGGCAGAGACCTCCAGTCCGCGATCTTCCGCAAGGGCCTGTTCGGCCACCGTCCCGTGGTGCCGACCGAGCCCTCGGTGCTGGCCGACGCCGCCCGCCGGGCCATGAGCAAGGAGGCCTGGGCCTACGTCGACGGCGGAGCCGGGCAGCAGCGCACCGTCGCCGCCAACACCTCGGCCTTCGACCACTTCCGGCTGGTGCCCCGCATGCTCGCCAACGTGGAGAACCGCGACCTGCGCACCACGCTGTTCGGCGTGGACATGCCGGCGCCGCTGATGCTCGCCCCGGTCGGGGTGCTGGAGCTCGCCCATCCGCGCGCCGAGCACGAGGTGGCCGCGGCGGCCCGCGCGACGGGCATCCCGATGGTGATCTCCACCCAGGCGTCCGTCCCGATGGAGGAGGTCGCCGAGGAACTCGGCGACACCCCGCGGCTCTACCAGCTCTACTGGTCCAAGGACGAGTCGATCGTGGAGTCCTTCGTACGCCGCGCCGAGGCCATCGGCTCCCACGCGCTCGTCGTCACGCTCGACACGCACATGCTGGGGTGGCGTACGCGTGATCTCGATCTGGGCTACCTGCCCTTCGCGAGGGGCCTCGGGATCGCGCAGTACACCTCCGACCCGGCCTTCCGCGCCCTCGTCGAGGAGCGGCTGGCGACCGGGCCCGGGACGAGCGTGCGACCCGGGTTTCGGGAGATCCCCTCGGCGCTCACCGCCGTGGCCTCGATGGCCCAGCACCACCCGGGCAAGCTCGTCGACAACCTTCGCTCCGGTCATGCCCGTGCCGCGGTCGAGACCTTCCTCGACGTCTTCTCCCGCTCCGACTTGATCTGGGACGACCTGGACCGGCTCCGCGAGATGACCGACCTGCCGATCGTGCTGAAGGGGCTCCAGGCGGCCGATGACGCCCGCCGCGCGCTCGAGCACGGCGTCGACGGGATCATCGTCTCCAACCACGGCGGCCGCCAGGTCGACGGCGCCATCGCCTCGATCGACGCGCTGCCGAGCATCGTCGACGAGGTCGACGGCCGCATCCCGGTGCTCTTCGACTCCGGCATCCGCTCCGGCGCCGACGTCCTCAAGGCGCTCGCCCTGGGTGCCGACGCGGTCCTCCTCGGCCGTCCCTACGTCTACGGCCTGGCCCTCGCCGGCGCTGCCGGTGTCCAGGCCGTCGTGGAGCACATGCTCGCCGAGCTCGACCTCTCCCTCGGCCTGGTGGGCTGCCGCTCGGTCGACGAGATCGGCCGCGAGCTCCTCGGCTGAAGCCCTGGTCGTGCTGGGAGCGCCGCCGAGACGCTCCCAGCACCACCACGTCGGATCAGATCGCCTTCGGGTACGACGTGACGGTCTTGGACGTGTACCCCGCCCGTGAGCCGATCACGGTCACGGTGACCTGCTTGCCGTTCCAGGCCCTGCTGAGGAACAGCGAGGCCGACGTCCCCCGCTTCACGACCGTCCCGTTGATCTTCCAGACGTACGTCACCGACGACGGGGACGGCGACCAGGTGCCCCGCACAGCGGTCACGGTGTGGCCGTACTCGACGGTGCCCTTGAGGTAGGGGCGCGGAGCGGTGAACGTGCCCGCCGCGACCGTGGCGGTCTTCGCGCTGGTCACCGTCTTCGTCGTGTAGCCCGAGCGGGCCCCGACCACGCTCACCGTGATCTGCTTCCCCTTCGCCGAGGCCGGGACGACCAGCTGGTTCGAGCTGCTCGACTTGATCGTCGTGGTGCCCGCCTTCCAGACGTACGTCACCGTGCTCGGCGTCGGCGTCCACGTGCCCCGCGACGCGGTCAGGGTCTTGCCGACCTTGGCGGTGCCGCTGATCGTCGGCGTCGGCGCGACGAACGTGCCGACGACCTTGACGACCTTGGTGGTCGACCACTTCGGCGCGCCGGGGAAGGCCTGGTAGGTGTAGGTGAGCGTGTGCGAGCCGACGGCGAGCTTCTTCGCCGGGATCGTCACCGACTTAGTGCGAGCGTCGAACGTCGCGGCCCCGAGGACGGTGGAACCCACGCTGACGGTGACCGCGCCGTACGGGGTGGCCGCGTCCGTGCTGAGCGTGATGGCGGAGGTGTAGCTGCTGCCGTAGCTGTAGGAGGAGCCACCGCTCACCGTGATCGCCGGCGGGGTCGCCACGACGCTGTCGCTGCTCGCCACATCGAAGACGTAGGTCGAGGTCTGGCTCCAGTTCCCGGCCTTGTCGACCGCGCAGGCGACGACCCGTCCCTCGAGGTACACCGCACGTGAGTCGGGCGTGTAGGAGAAGCCGGTCGCCGCGGTCGCGGGGGACGAGGTCCCGGTGCCGCACGATGCGCTCGAACCTCCGGAGATCCGGTAGGCCTCGACGTCGGAGCCGCCCCCGCTGATCCAGAAGTAGCCGGGGATCCCGGCGCCCCCGCGGGGTTCGCCCGCGACGTAGACGGCCTCGCCACCGACGACCGGGGTGATCGTCGGGGGTTCCGGGTCGGTGCGATCCACGCCGAAGGTGCAGTGCGCGGGTCCGCTCACCTCGCCGTAGCCGTCCCGAGACGTGACCCAGAGGTCGTACAGGGCACCGTCCGCGAGCAGGTCGGGCGGGATCCTGACGGCGATCCGGGCGTCGGCGTACTGCTCGGTGGCGGTGAGCTCGAAGAGCGGCGTGCTCTCCGGCGACTGGCCGGTCGGGAAGACCTGGAAGGTGGCGGTCACCTTCTCGGAGTTGGCGTGGTGCGGGGTGTCCGGGTCGGCGACGTACGCACTGGCGTAGATGTCACTGTTCAGCCACTGCGGTGTCGAGGTGCACGGCTCGGTGCCCGGGTAGAACGTGCCGACCTGGAGGTCGGCCGGGGTCTCGGGGGCGCGGTTGAAGACGATCCGCAGGGTGCCGCTCTTGACCTGGTTCCAGCCGCAGGACATGCAGGTCTCGTCCGCCGCCTTGAGACCGATGGTCAGGGAACCGTCGCCGGACGCGGCCTGCTTGGCGAGGTCGGTGGCGTCGAACCCGAAGTAGCCGTTCCACGCCCGAGTGCCCTCGCAACCGCTGGCGGCGTACGTCTCGACGCCCATGGGGCTCTGGGACCAGTCCGCGTCCCGGTAGAGCTCGAGCGCACCCGGTCGGCAGGTCTCCTTGTCCACCCAGGCGAGGTCGGCCCGGACCTGGAACGTGGCTGACTCGATGTCCTCCGGGGCGAGCTCCGCCAGCACGCTCTGGTCGAAGTCCCAGACCATGCGCTGGCTCGAGGGAGTCTCGCCGCAGGCGTCGATGATCACCGTGCCGTAGTCCTCCTCGGGGTCGACCTCGGCCGAGTCGCAGAAGCCGACCCAGGTCCGGTCGTCCCACGGGTCGAAGGTGGTCGAACCCGAGACGGAGTTGTGGACGGTGCCGCTGGTGGCGTACTCGAGCGTCGGGACGATGGGGCTGGGTTCGTCGGCGGAGGTCTCGGCCGTTGCCGGTGCCGGGGTGAACGTGAGAGCCGCACTCAGCACGGCGGCTGCCGTCGAGGCGGAGATCAGCGCGATCCTGCGCCGATGTGGAGACATGTGTGCTGCCTTCGAGACGAGTCAGCGCCGGCGACGGCGCTGCCGAGGTGGGGGTGTGGCCGGGCGACCCTGAGCAGATACCCCATGAGGCGTATTCGCGCCGGACCGGCGGAATCTAGCATCCGCGGCGCGTCGCTGTCCGGCGGTACGTGACGAACCGCGCATGAGAGCAGGGACACGTCCGAGCCGCGCCATGTTCATACTTTATGAGGGGGCGCGATCCGAGGACCCCACCTACGATTCAGGTGATGAGTCCACACCCACCGCCAGACATCGTCGTGATCGGCGGCTCAAACATGGATCTCCACGCTCGTGCGCACGAGCAGGTGGTGATGGGTTCGAGCATGTCCGGGTCCGCCGGCCTCTCGCCTGGTGGCGTGGGCCGAAATGTGGCCGAGAACCTCGCCCGGCTGGGCGACGCGGTGGCGCTGG
The DNA here is from genome assembly GCF_042798275.1 of Nocardioides sp. NPDC057767. NCBI lineage: Bacteria > Bacillati > Actinomycetota > Actinomycetes > Propionibacteriales > Nocardioidaceae > Nocardioides > Nocardioides sp. NPDC057767. The sequence continues at coordinate 97,764 of NZ_JBHVKJ010000001.1, forward strand.
TCTCCGTCGTCGGTGACGACCCGATCGGTGACGAGGTGATCAGCTACACCGAGGACGTCGGCGTCGACTGCACCTACGTCCGCCGCCGGGCAGACGTACGCACCGGCACCTACAACGCCGTGCTCGACTCCTCCGGTGAGCTGGTGGTCGCCGTGGCCGACATGGCCGCGACCGACGAGTTCTCCCCGCTGGTCGTGGAGGCGGCCCGCGACCTGATCAAGAATGCTCGCGGGGTGCTCGTCGAAGGCAACATCCCGGTCCGCACGGCCGAGGTGGCGATCGACCTCGCCCACGAGTTCGACGTGCCCGTCGGCTTCGACCCGGTCTCGGTCTCGAAGGCGAGACGGGCGCGCGACCTGATCCGCGCCGACCGCGAGCTCTACCTGGTCACGCCCAACCAGGCGGAGCTGGCCGCGCTGACCGATCTGCCCGCCGGCACCGACGCGGAGATCGAGAAGGCCGTCCATGCCCTGCACGACCGGGGTGTCGGCGTCGTCTGGGTGCGTCTCGGCGCCCGGGGTTCGGTGATCAGCTACAACGACGTCTACCAGGAGCTCTCCGCGGTGCCGACCGACGTCGTCGACGTGACCGGCGCGGGCGACGCGATGCTGGCCGCGTTCACCCACGAGCTGCTCCGTGACGTCGACCTGGTCGAGGCGGCACGGTTCGGGCACGCCGCGGCCGCGCTCACCTGCGGCACCCACGACACCGTCCGGATGGACCTCAACGAGAGCCTCGTCAGGGATTGCGCGGGCGGGCGCGCAGCAGGCGACCCTGTCCGCGCAATCCCTGAGGAGCTGGCGTGAAGGTCCGGCTCACCGAGGAGGTCGGGGTCGCGCTCGCCGAGGGCCGCCCGGTCGTCGCGCTGGAGTCGACGATCATCAGCCATGGCATGCCCTATCCCGACAACGTCAAGATGGCCACCGAGGTCGAGCAGATCGTGCGTGACAACGGAGCCGTGCCGGCGACGATCGCGCTGCTCGACGGCATCCCTCGCGCCGGCCTGTCCCACGACGACCTCGAGCTGCTCGCCTCCGACCCCGACGTGACCAAGGTCAGCGTCCGCGACCTTCCCTACGTCGTGGCCCGCGGTCTGCACGGTGCGACCACGGTCGCGGCCACCATGCGCCTGGCGGCCATGGTCGGGATCAGGACGTTCGTGACCGGTGGGCTCGGTGGCGTACACCGGGGGGCGTCGACGTCCTTCGACATCTCCGCCGACCTGACCGAGCTCGCCCGCACCCAGGTCGCGGTGGTGAGCGCCGGCGTGAAGTCGATCCTCGACATCGGGCTCACCCTCGAGACGCTGGAGACCTACGGGGTGCCCGTCCTGGTCAACGGCAGCGACGAGTTCCCGGCCTTCTACTCCCGCAGCTCCGGCTTCGCGGCGCCCCTGCGCATCGACGGTCCCGATGAGGCGGCGAACGTCATGAAGGCCACCTGGGACCTGGGTCTCCCCAGCGGCCTGGTCGTCGCCAACCCGGTCCCCGTCGCCGACGAGATCCCCGCCGAGGTGATCGGGAAGCACATCGACCAGGCACTCGCCGACGCCGAGGCGCGTGACATCCACGGCAAGGACATCACCCCCTTCCTGCTGGCCCGGATCGTCGAGCTGACCGGCGGAGACTCGCTGGCGACGAACATCGCGTTGGTACGTGACAACGCAGCCTTCGGCGCGCAAATGGCGGCAACCTACGCTGCGAGCGCCTAACTTCTCACCACTCGTTCACCCTGGAGACACCGCAGGCGGCCTAACGTCTCGTCTACCTATGCGTTGATCCTCCCGTGACCGTCAGCCCCCACTCCGGCCCCGCTCGCATCGGCCCGTCCCGGCGCACCCTGCTCAAGACCGGCCTGATCGGTGGCGCCGGTGTCGTCGCCGGCCCGATGCTGTGGACCCAGGCGGCCAGGTCGGCCGCACCGGCCACCGGCGTACACCTGTCCTACGGTGCCAACCCGGTCAGGCAGATGAACGTCTCCTGGTCGACCGCCGGTTCGGTGCAGGCGCCGCGACTCGATCTCGGCATCACGCCCGACTACGGCCTCACGCTCCGGCCGGAGTCGCTCTCCTCGATCCGCGTCGACAGCGTCTACCACCACGTCGACCTCAGCGACCTGAAGCCGGGGACGCGCTACTACTACCGGCTCAGCCACGACGGAGGTACGCCGACCAGGGGCTCGTTCACCACCGCCCCGAAGGGCAGGGAGAGCTTCCGCTTCGCCGCCTTCGGTGACATGGGTGTGGCCGAGGACGCCGCCCGCAACGTGAACCTCATCCGCCAGCAGGGCGCCGAGTTCGCGTTCGTCGTCGGCGACATCGCCTACGCTGATACCGGCGGCCAGGGCAAGAGCGGCGAGCTGCAGCAGGACTTCGGGGTCTGGGACGAGTTCCTGACCCAGATCCAGCCCAGCGCCAACGCGATCCCGTGGATGACGGTCGTCGGCAACCACGAGATGGAGAACGGCAACGGCGAGCTCGGCTACGACGGCTACCGCGCCCGCTTCCGCCACCCCGGCAACGGTGCCGGTGGCGGAGAGGAGACCTACTCCTTCGTCCGCGGCAACGTGGCCTTCATCGCCCTCGACGGCAACGACGCGACCTACGAGTACACCCGGAACGCGGGCTACCTCGGCCAGACCCTGGACACCTGGCTCGAGCAGCGGCTGGCCGACTTCCGGGGCCGTGACGACATCGACTTCATCCTGGTCGGCTTCCACCAGTGCGCCTACTGCACCAACATCGCGCACGCCTCCGACGGCGGCATCCGCGACCGCTGGGAGGCGCTCTTCGACCGCTACCAGGTCGACGTGGTGATCAACGGTCACAACCACTGCTACGAGCGCACCCACCTGATGCGCGGCGGCAAGCCCGTCCAGGAGGCGCCGCGCGGCTCCAGGGTCAGCACCAACGAGGGGACCGTCTACATCACCGCCGGCGGCGGTGGTGGCTCGACCTACCCCGACGTCCTGCCGGTGCTCTCCTACTACACCGACAAGTTCGGCCTGAAGATCCCTGAGCCGACCACCTACCGCGCCGTCGGCGACGCGACCCACTCGGTCGCGTTCTTCGATGCGCACCCGCGCGACGCCCACGGGCAGGCGAAGCTGGACCTCGAAGTCATCGCCACCGACGGGTCCGAGGTCGACACGCTCACCATCACTAGGTCGCGTTGATGCAGACCCAATTAGAGTTGATGGGCGTGGGGGGATTCAGGAGGAGGAAGCCGAGACTGCTCAGCGTCGTCGTGCCCGTCTACAACGTGGCCGGCTACGTCGCCGCGAGCCTCGACAGCATCCTTCGTCAGCCGCTGCGTGAGGTCTGTGCCATCGAGGTGATCGTCGTCGACGACGGCTCGACCGACGGCTCGACCGAGATCGTCAAGGACATCGCCGCCCAGGACCATCGGGTCACGCTGATCACCCAGCCCAACTCCGGAGTCTCGAGAGCCCGTCACACCGGGATCGAGGCCGCCACCGGTGACCTGCTCACCTTCGTCGACCCCGATGACATCCTGCCGCGCGACGCGTGGAGCTCGATGATCAAGACGCTGCGGCGTACGGGCTCCGACTTCGCGGTCGGCTCCGCCGAGCGCCTCACGGTCGTGAACGGCGAGGAGCGGAGGTACGTCACCCCGCTGATGCGCCGCAACCACACCCGCACGCGCCTCAGATGCCAGATCGAGGACGCGCCGCTGATGCTCGCGGACGTGTTCGTGTGGAACAAGATCTTCCGGCGCTCCTTCTGGACCGACAACGACATCACCTTCCCCGAGCGCACCCGCTACCAGGACCAGGTTGCCCTGACGCAGGCGTTCCTGGCCGCCCGGGCCTTCGACGTCCTCACCGATGTCGTCTACGACTGGCGGGTCCGCTCCGACCTCTCCTCCGCCACCCAGAAGCGTGCCCAGATCGCCAACCTCGTCGAGCGGATCACCACGAAGCGGCAGACCGTCGAGCTCGTGGCCGCAGCCGGATCGGAGAGGCTGATGCGGACGCTGCGTGCCGAGATCCTCCCGATCGACATGTGGGAGCACTTCCGGGCGGCGGTCAACCCCACCACCGAGGACCCCGACCGCTACTGGTCGCTGCTGCGCGGCGTCGTCCTCGAGCTCTGGTACGACGCCGGCGTCCCGTTCGAGGAGACCACCGTCCCGCGCGGCCAGCGCCTGATGGCCTGGTTGGTCGCGCGCGACCGCCGCGACGACCTCGCCGATCTCATCGAGATGATCGACGAGCGGGGTCCGGCCAAGGCGATCGAGGCGTTCGCCGCCGCCGAGGACCTTCCTGTGGGGCTATGAGTGCCCCGGTTCCACCCGACACCCATGGGTGTATCACTCGGCCCTAGTGGCTCAGGGACTTAAGACCCCCGATATACCCAGATGCGCGGGGAATTGGGCGATTCCCGTTGCACGGGGGTTCCCCGGGGGGCAAGGTGTGGGCACCCCACGTCATTGCTTCGAGGAGCCCACTGAATGCCCAGCGTCCAGCTGTCGGCCGGTCCGATCGATTTCGACGATACCGGCGGTGACGGCCCTGTCCTCGTACTCCTCCACGGAGTGCCCATGGACGGCCGTCTGTGGCGTCGTTCGATGTCCTATCTCGGTGGGTTCCGGGTGATCCGGCCGACGCTGCCGCTCGGTGGCCACCGTAAGCCGATGAACCCCGACGCCGACCTCAGCCAGGTCGGCGTGGCCAACATCCTCGGTGACTTCCTCGACGCGCTCGACCTCCACGACGTCACTCTGGTCCTCAACGACTGGGGCGGCGGACAGTTCCTCATCAACCAGGGCCGCACCGACCGCATCGGGCGGCTGGCGCTGGTGGCGTGCGAGGCCTTCGACAACTACCCCCCGAAGGCGGCCAAGCCGCTGGCGGTGCTCTCCAAGGTGCCGCCGCTGTTCACCGCCGGGCTGCAGCTGTTCCGCATGCAGAGCTTCCGACAGGCCCGCGGCGGTTACGGCGGGATGTCGGTCGACAAGGAATACCACCTCTACGACGACCTCGTGCACGGCTGGTTCGCCCCGGCGCTGACCGACAAGGCGATTCGCCGCGACTTCATCAAGTTCGCCGGCGGCGCGCCTGGGCGCGCCGAGCTGCTCGAGCTGGCCGAGGGTCAGCAGAAGTTCACCAAGCCCGTCCTCGTGGTCTGGGCCGACCAGGACACCCTGATGCCCGCGGAGCATGGTCCGCGCCTGGCCGCGCACTATCCCGACGCGCGCCTGGAGATCGTCAAGGACTCCTCCACGCTGGTGCCGATCGACCAGCCCGAGCTGCTCGCCGGGCTACTTCGTGAGTTCGTGCTCGGCGGGCGCGGGCCGGTTGACCCGGTAGGCGAGGAAGCTCGGGACCAGTAGCGCGCACAGCGCGATCCCGAGCAGGTTGAGCAGGCCACCTCCGGTGGTCGCGATCGCGGTGCCGACCACGGCTGCCGCGCCTCCGTGCAGGACGTCGGCCACTCGCGGGCCACCCGCGACGACGACCGTGAAGACCCCCTGCAGCCGGCCGCGTACGTTGTCGTCGGCCGACGACTGCAGGATCGACATCCGGATGGCCGCCGAGGCCACGTCGGCGGCGCCGGCGACCATCATGAAGAGCACGCCGAGACCCAGCATCAACGTGGTGAAGTGGTCCGCGAACGTCACGGTGACCCCGAACAGGGTGATCCCGAGGGCCCATACGGCGATGCACCAGATCACCACCCGCCCCTGGGCCTCGATGCGGGAGACCCAGCCGGAGAAGATGCCCCCGATCACGGCGCCGGCCGGGATGGCGGCGAAGAGCAGCGCGAACGCGATCCCGCCCTCCGAGGGCCCGCCGAAGGACTCGTGCGCGATCTGTGGGAACAGTGCCCGCGGCATCGCGAAGACCATCGCGATCAGGTCGACCACGAAGCTCATCAGCAGCACCGGCTGGTGGCGCAGGTAGGCGAAGCCGTCCCACACCGACCGCAGCCCGGGCACCTTCGAGCCGGCGCCCTCGACGGGGATGCGTGGCAGCAGCACGACCGCGTAGAGGGTCGCGAAGAGCGTGACGGTGTCGATGGCGTACAGCCAGGTGAACCCGGTGAACGGGAGCATCACCCCGGCGACCAGCGGACCGGCGATCGCGCCGGCCTGGAAGACGGTCATGTTGAGCGAGTTGGCGGCCGGGAGCAGGTGCGTGGGCAGGATCTTCGGGAGCAGCGAGTTCCGGGTCGGCTGGTTGACCGCGAAGAAGGCCTGCTGCACCGAGAAGAGACACAGCAGCGCCCACACGTTGGTGTTGCCGAGCGCCGACTGGAGCCAGAAGAGCGCGCTGGTGGCGATCAGACCGGTGGTCGAGACCATCAGGATCGTACGCCGGTCGAAATGGTCCGCGAGCGCGCCGCCGTAGAGGCCGAACACGACCAGCGGGACCAGTCCGAAGACGCCCGTCAGCCCGACGTACGCCGAGGAGCCGGTGTCCGCGTAGATCTGGGCCGGCACCGCGACCACGGTCAGCTGGGCGCCGACCATGGTGATGATCCCGGCGATCCACAGACGCCGGAAGTGCGGCTCCTGGAGGGGGCGGGTGTCGGCGACGGCACCCTTGAGCTTGTCGGCGATGCTCACTTCTGCGGGGCCTTCAACATGGTTACCCATGCTAAGCGAATGAATTTACCTGGAGAAATTCTGAAGTGGGGTGTCGGATACCGACGTAGACGTTCGTAGCAAGGGTGAGAGGCGGTCATCGAGGCCGTCCGAGACGAAGGAGTGAGCAACCATGGCCAAGTACCTGATGTCCGTCTGGGGTCCCGACTCGGACTACGAGAAGGAGAACTACGGCTACGCCTCGCAGGAGGAGATGATGGCCTCGTTCGAGGCGACCGGGAAGTTCAACGACAAGCTCCAGCAGGAGGGCTACTTCGTCTTCGCCGACGGCCTCGACGCCGCGAAGACGGCGACCGTCGTCGACGGTCAGGGCGAGAAGCCGATCATCACCGACGGCCCCTATGCAGAGGCCAAGGAGTACATGGCGGGCTTCTGGATCATCGACGTCCCCGACCTCGATGTCGCGCTCAAGCTGGCCGCCGAGGCCTCGGCGGCGTGCCTCGGCAAGGTCGAGGTGCGACCGATGCAGACCGGCCCCGAGGCGTGACCCGCCGTTGATCGAGATCGACGAGGCGATCACCCGGGCCCACCACGAGGAGTGGGCGCGGGTGGTCGCCAGCCTCACCCGCCGCTTCGGCGACCTCGACGTCGCCGAGGATGCCGCCGCCGAGGCGTTCACGATCGCTGTCGAGCGCTGGCCGCTCGACGGCGTACCCCCCAACCCCGGCGCCTGGCTCACCACCACCGCCAACCGCCGCGCGATCGACCGGATCCGCCGCGAGTCCAAGCGTGACGACAAGCAGAAGGAGGCCGTCGCGATGCACGATGACACCCCGCACGAGCCTCTCGGAGCGATCGAGGACGACCGCCTCCGGCTGCTGTTCACCTGCTGCCACCCCGCGCTCGCGCCCGAGGCCCGGGTGGCGCTGACGCTGCGTATGGTCGGCGGCCTGACCGTTCCCGAGATCGCCAAGGCCTTCCTGGTCCAGGAGACCACGATGGGCCAGCGGATCACCCGCGCGAAGAACAAGATCAAGGCCGCCCACATCCCCTACCGGGTTCCGGAAGCGGCTGATCTCCCGGAACGGGTGAGCGGTGTCCTGGCGGTCCTGTTCCTGGTCTTCAACGAGGACTATCTCTCCTCCGGTGACCACGACAACGCCGTACGCGGCGACCTGACCGCCGAGGCGATCCGGCTGACCCGGCTGGTCCGTGCCCTGCTTCCTGACGACGGCGAGGTCGCCGGCCTGCTGGCCCTGATGCTGCTGATCGAGGCGCGGCGTACGGCTCGGGTCTCGGCGACCGGCGAGCTGGTCCGGCTCGACGAGCAGGACCGCGGCTCCTGGGATCTCGCGCTGATCGCCGAGGGGCACGCGCTGGTGCGGGAGCGGCTCGGGGTCGTCGCCAACGGCGGCCCGCGGCCCGGGCGCTACCAGATCCTGGCCGCCATCAATGCCGTCCACACCTCGGTGCGGGACGCCCGTGACACCGACTGGTCCCAGATCGTCGCGCTCTACGACCAGATGCTCCGGGTCGACGCCTCGCCGATCGTCCGGCTCAACCGCGCGATCGCCGTCGCCGAGCTGGACGGCCCCGAGGTCGCGCTCGCCGAGATCGACCGGCTCGGCCTGGAGGACTACCACGCCTTCCACGCCACCCGGGCCGACCTGCTGCGCCGGCTCGGCCGCAGCGGCGAGTCCCGCGCCGCGTACGACATGGCCATCGAGCTCGCCGAGAACGCCGCCGAGGTCGCGCTGCTGACCAGACGGCGAGACCAGCTCGGGCGCAGCTGAAGGAATTTCGCCCGAGGCTGTCGGATCGGGGTAGGTGCGTTCGTAGAGGAAGTGAGTGGCGGTCACCTGACCGCCCTGAAACGAATCCCGAGACGAGGAGAGACGAATGCCGGAATACATCATCGCGTTCAACGACGAGTGGGTCGCCGAGCACACGCTGGAGCAGCTGCGCCACAAGCGCGACACCTCGATGGCCGTGACCAAGGAGATGAAGGACGCCGGGGTCTTCGTCTACGGCAACGGCGGGATCGACGCCTCGACCGCTCTGTTCAGCGTCGAGCTCGGCGCCGACGGCGAGCCGGTCTTCACCGACGGTCCGTACGTCGAGACCAAGGAGCACCTCGGCGGATTCTTCGTCATCGACGTGCCTGACGACGATGCGGCGCGCTACTGGGCCGGCCGGATGTCGGTCGCGCTCGACTGGCCGCAGGAGGTCCACCGCTTCCCCAGCATGGACCGTTTCGACGATTAGGACGACCTGGATCGGAGCCCTGGCGGATGCCCGCTAGGGTACGTCCGCTGTGCTCGTTCGTGCCCGTTGCCCAGGAGTTTGGTTGCTTCATCACGGTGGTCGTCGGACCCAGCGCTCCAACGGGGCCTACTGCGCGAAGGGCGCCCGGCTCCGTGTCCACAAGGGGCCGCACCAGGGCAAGATGACCGTCCTGCTCGGCTCGACGAAGGTCGGCACGGTCAACGCGTGGTCGAGCACGACCGGGTGGAAGTGGGTCTCCGTCCGCCGGACCACCACTGCCTGCGGACGGCTGTGGCTGGCACCGCTGACGTCTGCTCCGGTGCAGATGACGAGGAACTACATCCTCTACTGACAGGGTCGTGGCAGGCTTGCCGCATGAGTACGCCAGAGCCGCTAGCCCTGCCCGACACCGAGGCCGCAGAGGCCTGGGTCAAGGAGCGTACGTCGGCGACGCTGACGCATGTGCGCGAGCTTGCTGAGCAGCTGCGGGCCGCACCGCCGAGCGAGGCGATCGAGGTGCTGAAGGCCTGGGACCAGCTCTCGCTCGAGCTCGGTTCGCTCGGCGGGCTGGCCGGTCTGCTCGCCAACGTGCATCCTGTCGAGTCGGTCCGCACCGCGTGCGAGGACACCGAGGTCGAGGTCGACCGGCTGCGCACCGAGCTCACCCAGGATCAGGCGCTCTACCAGGTCTTCGCGGAGCTGCCGGCGGAGCAGACCGAGGCGCTCGACCCGCTCGCCGCGCGGCTCCTGGAGAAGACGCTGCAGGACTTCACCCGCGCCGGCGTCGACCGTGACGAGGCGACCCGCGCCCGGCTCACCGAGATCAACGAGCGCCTCACCGAGCTCAACCTCGAGTTCGCGCGTGTGACCAGGGACGACGTACGCATCACCACGGCCACGCCCGAGCAGCTGGACGGGATGCCGGCCGACTGGCTCGAGGCGCACCCGGTCAACGACAAGGGGCTCGTGGAGATCACCACCGACTACCCCGACGCGCTGCCGGCGCGGATGTTCGTCAAGGACCCGGCGATCCGTCGCGCGGTCACGGTGGCCGGGCTCGAGCGCGGCTGGCCGCACAACGACTCGGTCCTCAAGGAGATGTTCGCGCTGCGCCACGAGCTGGCCAACCTGGTCGGCTACGAGGACTGGCCCGCCTTCGATGCCGCGGTGAAGATGATCGGCGAGGGGGCGGCGATCCCGGAGTTCATCGACAAGATCGCCGGCGCCGCCGAGGGACGGATGAAGCGCGACCTCGAGGTGCTCCTCGACCGCTACGAGCGCGACGTCCCGGGAGCCAGCGCGGTGTCCGCGGCCGACGCGCTCTACTACGAGGAGCTGGTGCGTCAGGAGAAGTACGACGTCGACAGCCAGGTGGTGCGCACCTACTTCGACTTCGCCAAGGTGCACCAGGGGCTGCTGGACGTCACCGGGCGGCTGTTCGGACTGCGCTATGAGCCGGTCTCCGACGTGGTCACCTGGCACGAGGACGTCAGCGTCTTCGACGTCTATCGGCAGGACGGCGCGGAGCGTCTCGGCCGCATCCATCTCGACCTCCACCCCCGCGAGGGCAAGTACAAGCACGCCGCCCAGTTCGACCTGGCCCCTGGGGTGGCGGGACGGCAGCTCCCCGAGGGCGTGCTGGTCTGCAACTTCTCCCGCGGCCTGATGGAGCACGACCACGTGGTGACCCTCTTCCACGAGTTCGGCCACCTGATCCACCACGTCCTCGGTGGGCAGGGCGAGTGGGCGCGGTTCTCCGGTGTCGCAACCGAGTGGGACTTCGTCGAGGCGCCAAGCCAGATGCTCGAGGAGTGGGCCTGGGACGCCGACGTGCTGCAGACCTTCGCGACCGACGAGGCCGGCGAGCCGATCCCGACCGACCTGGTGGCGCGGATGCGGGCCGCTGACGACTTCGGCAAGGGTTACCACGCGCGGCAGCAGATGTTCTACGCCGCGATCTCCTACTGGTTCCACAAGGAACAGCCCGAGGATCTCACCAAGCGGCTGCAGGAGCTGCAGGCGGCGTACTCTCCCTATCCCTATCTCGAAGGCACCCACTTCTTCGCCAACTTCGGTCACCTGGGTGGTTACTCCTCGGGGTATTACACGTACATGTGGTCACTGGTGATCGCCAAGGATCTCTTCAGCGCTTTCGACCCGGACGATCTGTTCGATCCCGAGGTGGCCGGGCGTTATCGCGATCTCGTGCTGGCTCGCGGTGGTGAAGAGGATGCGGCCGATCTGGTGGCCGATTTCCTCGGCCGTCCCTACGGTTTCGACGCCTACGCCGCCTGGCTGGTCGCCTGAGACCTGGCATAAGCAACGGCAAATACGGGTACGTCCGCTGCGGAGATGTAGCAGGCTCGGGGTGTTGGGTTTTCGTAAAGGTTGATGCATTTTGCGTCCGTTGGAGCGGCAAACTTGCGTCTTGAGCCTCGCTGGGTAAACGTCTCTAAAGCAGAGGTGCCTGTTGCGCGCGCCACTCGGGACTGCGCGTCGATTCCCAGGCACCCTGAATCCAATACCCGTATGGGGGGAGAGATACATGGATGCCTTGAAGGACATCGATTGGGTGGCTCTCGGCGGCAAGGTACTTGCCGCAATCGCCATCCTCGTCGTCACGTGGATCATCGCCAAGATCGTCGCGTGGGCGTTCAAGAAGCTGACCTCGAAGATCGGAGTGCTCCAGAGGGCCGGCTCGGACGGCGACAGCATCGGCGCGAGTCTCGGCTCGGTGGCAGCCCTTCTCGTCTGGCTGTTCGGCCTGATTGCGCTGCTGCAGCTCTTTGGGCTATCGCAGGTGCTCGCACCGATCCAGGGTCTGCTCGACGGGATCCTCGGATTCCTGCCGAACCTCATCGGGGCCATCTTCGTGTTCATCGTCGGTGCGCTGCTCGCCAAGGTCGTGCGCCAGCTCGTCGAGACCGCTCTCGGGGCGCTGCCGTGGGACCGCTGGCTCGGTGACGGCGCTCGCACGGCGAGCGACAGGATGGACGCCACGGTGGGGGTCGACCCGAACCGCACCCGAGTGTCGGGTGAGGCGCCGGGGACCGCTCCGCCGGGATCCGCGGCTACCACGGGTACCTCGCAGGGTCACCAGATCGTCAAGGTCATCGGCCTGGTCCTCTACTCGATGATCATGATCGTGGTCGCGATCGCCGCCCTGCAGATCCTCGGCATCTCGTCGATCTCCGACCCGGCCACCGACATGCTCGACATGATCCTGGCGGCCATCCCGAAGATCATCGCCGCGGGCATCCTGCTCGCGATCGGCGTCTTCATCGCCCGCTTCGCCGCCGATCTGATCGGTGGCATCGTCGACGGCGTCGGCCTGGACCGTTCGCTGCACTCGATGGACGTGCTTCCCGCCGACAAGAGCGCCACCCCGGCGATCACCAAGATCGTGCAGATCGGCATCGTGCTGTTCTTTGCCGTCATGGCTGCGCAGATGCTCGATTTCCCGCAGATCACCGCCTTCATCAGCGAGGTGCTCGAGCTGGGTGGCAAGGTCATCTTCGGTGCGGCGATCATCGCTGCCGGCTTCTTCATCGCGACGACGATCGCCAAGCTGGTCTCCGGTGCGGCGTCGCAGATCCTGAAGTACGCCACGATCGCGCTGTTCGTCGCCATCGGGCTGAAGTTCATGGGTCTGGCCGACTCGATCATCAACCTCGGCTTCGGTGCCGTGGTCGTCGGTGGTGCCGCTGCCGCGGCGCTCGCCTTCGGCCTGGGTGGTCGCGACGCTGCCGCCCGGCAGCTGGATCGGCTCCAGGCGGAGGGTGGTGTGCGCGCGGCCACCACGCCGACCACGCCCCAGACCCCGCCGACGACCCCGCCGCCGCCCCAGACGCCTGGCGTCTGATCGCAGCGCCGACCGTCAGGGTCTGACTCAGGGAGCCCCCGGATTTCCGGGGGCTCCCTTCCATTTCGCTTGAACGGGTCGGAGGAGCGGCGTAAGATCACGATATATCGCGAAGGAACGCGATCTAGTCTTCCGAATGAGAGTGAAACTGATGAGCTACAACAACAACCCTTGGGGTGAGTGGATCGACCAGATGGGTCGAGAGTTCGGCAAGGGCGGCCCGCGCCGCTCCCATGGCTGGCAGGGTGGTCCCGGCTGGGGCGGTCCCGGATGGGGTGGTCCCGGTTGGCAGGGCGGCCACCACGGTCGCGGCCGCGGACCGGCTGGTCCGCCGCCGTGGATCGCGGCGCTGCTCGGCTTCGACAACCAGCCCCCGCAGCGGCCTGGCCCCCGGGTCCGTCGTGGTGACGTACGGTCCGCGATCATCTACGTGATGGCCGAAGCGGCCGAGCAGGGCCAGGTCATCAACGGCTACCAGGTGATCCAGCAGATCTCCGAGCGCAGCTCGGGTGAGTGGCGGCCGAGCCCCGGCTCGGTCTACCCGACCATCCAGCAGCTCGAGGACGAGGGTCTCGTGGAGTCCGACGACGAGCACGGCCGTCGGGCGATCCGGCTGACCGAGGCCGGAAAGGCCTACGCCGCCGAGCACAAGGACGAGCTGGCCGCTGTGTGGAAGCCGTTCGACAAGGCCGTCGACAACGCCCGTGCCGGTGGCCGTGGTGGCCGCGGCGGTCAGGGAGTCGGCGACCTCGCCGGCTTCGGGATCCTCGGCGGCGAGCTCGCCCAGGTGCTCCCGGCCGTGTGGCAGCTCGCCACCTCCGGCACCGACGCCCAGCGCCAGGCCGCCGCAGACGTCCTCGCCGACACCCGCCGCAAGCTCTACGGCCTCCTCGCGGCCGGCGACGACGAGACCGTTCCAGGTGAGGGGGCAGTGACCGCCGAGCAGATCGACGAGGCCGAGGAGACGGAGGACGGTGACGCCGGCCCCGAGCCGAAGGCCTGATGTCCCACTTGTGGGGAGAGATCCCCACCCGCAGGTAGGTTCCCCACGCTCCGGAGCGTGGGGAACCTACACATTCGTGGGGGATGTCTGTGGGCCAGTTGCTGTCCACAGAGCATGCTCGGGACCAGGTTGTCCACAGGTCGTCTGATCACGGTTTCGCCTGCGACGGCTCGGGTTGATGCTGGCGCCATGAGGTCATTGCGCGCGGTCACCAGGAAGGCCGGGTTCTTCACGCGGGCTGAAGCCCTTGCGGCGGGCTGCACCGTCAACGACATCCGTGCGGCCGTGCGCCTCGGTGATTGGCGCCGTCTGCGGAAGGGCGCCTATGTCTTCGCCGACGAATGGGCGTCGCTCGAGGACACCGACCGACATTGGCTCCGCACACGTGCGGCGGTTCGGGCGCTCGGTGACGACGTCGCGGTCAGCCATGCGAGTGGCGTGGTCGCCCACGCCATCGACGACTGGCGGTTGGACCTGACGCGGATCCACGTGACCCGACTCGATGCCCGCTCGGGCCGAACCATCGGTGACGTCGTCCAACACGAGCGTGGGAGGGGCGATCTCGAGATCCGCAATGTCGCCGGCATTCGGGTGCTGGCGCCGCAGCGGTGTGTGCTCGAGGCTGCCGTTCACCTCGAGCCGGAGGCAGCTTTCTGTCTCTTGGAGTCCGGGCTGCGTTCGAAGCAGTTCGATCGCGGCGATCTGGAGACGGCGTACGCCGCGATGCACGCCCGGCATCGGATGGGGCGGCTGCAACCCCTCATCGCCTTGGCTGGTCCGCGTTCGGGGTCGGTGGCCGAATCACGCGGATCGTGGATCTTCGACCAGGCCGGACTGCCTCGGCCGCAGCAGCAGTGGGAGGTGCTGCGCGCGGACGGGAGTCTCGTGGGCGTGGTCGACTGGGTGTGGCACGAGTGGGGGCTGATCGTAGAGTTCGACGGCAAGGTGAAATACTCCGGCAGGTTCGGTCAGATCGGCACGGACGCCCTCTTCGCCGAGAAGCAGCGGGAGGACGAGATCCGCGAGCTCACCGGCTATCGGTTCCTGCGGCTGACCTGGGAGGACTTGGCCAACCCCGCTCAGATCGTCGCCCGCATCCGTGCGATGTCCCGGGCGGTGATCTGATGCCCCACTCCTCGGGAGAACTCCCCGCCCGCAGGTAGGTTCCCCGCCCTCCGGAGCGTGGGGAACGTCCCGACGGGTGGGGCACCTATCCGCAGGCCCGGTCAGAGTGCGTCGAGGTGGGCGACCAGGTGCCGGTGACCGACCGCCTCGTAGCCGACGATGGTGACCACCGGCGCCAGCGCGACGACGATGAGGCACCACGCCACGGGCACGCCCGCTGCCGCCATCACGACGCTCGCGACCAGCACGACTCCGGTGAGCACGACCAGGAGGATGTGGAACGGGTCGATCACGTGCATGAAGGAGTTGTAGAGGACGTAGAGGAGCAGGGCGTACGCCGCGACCGGGATGGCCACCGACGCGACCGTGCCGACCTCGCCCAGCTTGGACTCGTCCTGCAGCAGGTAGGCGGCGACGTGGAGGCCGGCGCCGGTGGCCGCGATCGAGGCGAAGAGCAGGATGTGCCCGTAGCCCCACAGGAACGAACGGTCGCGGCGGCGGTGGAGCACTTCGGCCCACGGGATCATGAAGTAGGTCCACCACTGGCCGAAGGTCAGACCGATGCCGGCGGCGAGCAGGAGGATCGCCTCGAGGGTCCAGCCGATCTCCGGGTCGTGGACGATCACCGACAGCACCGCGACGGTGCCGATCACGCCCTCGCCCAGGGTGATGATCGTCAGCAGGCCGTAGCGCTCGGCGATGTGGTGGGCGTGCCAGGGCGTGCCACCGAAGTGACGCTCGGCGATGAACGGGCCGACCAGTTCGATGATCAGCGGCACCAGCATCGCGGCGAACGCGGTCGCAACGTCGAGCGGCAGGATGGCGACGATGCACCACATCACCTGTGCGGTGAGGATCGTGATCAGGTAGACCCGGTGCGCGCTGCGGCGAGCCGGATCCTGGCGCCAGGCGCGCATCCACTGGCCACACAGGGCGACCCGCATCACGACGTACCCGGCGATGACGATCTCGTTGTGGAGGCGGTCGCCCTCGTGGATGCTCTCGAACGTCTCCGGCAGGCCGAGCGCCAAGATGATCACGCCGATCATCTGCACCATCGTGAGCAGCCGGAACGCCCAGTCGTCTGTGTCGTAGGCCGAGGCCATCCAGGAGTAGTTGATCCACGCCCAGCAGATCGCGAACGACGCGAAGCAGAACGCCACGATCCCGGCGGCGACGTGTCCCTCCGCGAGCTGATGGGCGAGCTCGTTGCCGCTCACCCCGAACGCAACGACGAAGGTGAGATCGAAGAGCAGCTCCAAGGGTGTCGCGGCCCGATGCTCCTCGTGCGGGTCGCGTCCGGTCATCTGCCGCAGGCGGCTCGTTTCATTCACCCTGGTGAGGATAGGTCCTGACGGCGTACGTTTTCCTGGCATGAGCGAGCGTCAGCGAGCGACAACAGACCTCATGCCGCCGATTTCGTATTCTTCGACCTGCAGAACGGAAGCGGCGGCATGAGCGAGATCCTGATCAAGGTGCGTGGGTCACACAGTGTCGAGGTGGCTCCGGAGCGTGGGGTGGTCTCGGCCGAGGTCCGGTTCGACGGCGCCTCACCGGAGCCGGTGATGGAGCGGCTGCAGCGTGGGCTGCAGAGCGTGCGTACGGAGCTGGAGCGGCTCGAGCAGGAGGGCGCGGTCGAGCGGTTCCTGGTCCAGCGGGTGCGCACGTCGGCCGAGCGGCCCTGGCACCAGGACGGCAAGCGGCTGCCGCTGGTGCACCATGCGTCCGTGGGTCTCGCGGTCGAGTTCATCGACTTCACGGTGCTGGCGACCTGGATCGGCCGTACGGCCGGCGACGAGGGGCTCCAGGTCCACGAGGTCTCCTGGCGGCTCACCAAGGACAGCCGGTTGAAGGTCGAGCGTGACGTACGTCAGGAGGCGGTGCGTCAGGCCAAGGTGCGTGCGCAGGACTACGCCGATGCCCTCGATCTCGGCCCGGTCGCGGTCCGGAGCATCAACGACGTCGGCGTCAGCCGCGAGGTGGCGTACGAGTCGGCGACCATGGCCATGCCGGCCGCCGCCAAGTTCGCGGACGCCGGGTCGGCGGCCCCCGACCTGGCCTTCGACCCCGACGACATCTCGGTCTACGCCGAGGTCGAGGCCGCCTTCACGGTCGCGACCCCCTGACGGTCGCGCCGCCCGGCGAGAGGGCTACTTCGCGGCGGCGCCCAGGTGGGCGTCGAGGCGCTCGGGAGAGAGCAGGTGATTGATGGCCACCGCGGCGCAGCCGACCATGCCGGTCGAGTCGGCGTGGGTGGAGGGGACGAAGGTCAGGTCGCGGGTGGCCAGGGCGGTGGAGCGCGAGTAGACGGTCTCGCGGACACCCGCGGTGAACAGATCGAACGCGGCGGCCATGTCGCCACCGATGACCACGACCTCGGGGTTGAGCAGGTTGATCGCGATCGCCAGCACCTCGCCGAGCTGGCGCCCGGCCTCGCGCAGCAGACCCCGGGCGATCGCGTCGCCGGCCAGTGCGGCGGCGACGAGGTCGCGGATGTGGCCGGCGGAGACGCCGGAGTCGACCAGCCCCTGGGTCAGCGCCCAGCCCGCGGCGACCGTCTCCAGGCAGCCGGTCGCCCCGCAACGGCAGGGGCGCTCGCCGGCGGACTCGACCCGGGTGTGGCCGATCTCGCCGACGGCGCCGGCGTGGCCGCGCAGCACCCTGCCGTCGGCGATGACGGCCAGCCCGAGGCCGGTCGACGCCTTCACGACGAGCGCGTCACGCGGGTGCAGGCCGCTCCCGAAGAGCTCGGCGGTGGCCAGCGCGTCGGTGTCGTTGACGAGCACCAACGGACCGTCGGTGAGCCGCTCGAAGTAGGGGGCGAGCGCGATGCCGTCCCAGCCCCGCATCACCGGTGAGTCGACCGAGACCAGGCGGACGGGGTCGACGACGCCCGGCAGGCTCATCCCGACGCCGAGCACGGGCGGCTCGATGCCCTCGAGGAGCCGCTCCAGACGGTCGGTCACGTCGGGCATCAGGTCGTCGGCGGCGATGCCGACCTCGTGGTCACGGGTGTCGCCGGCGAGCTCGCGGCCGTCGAGGTCGAAGACGGCGAGCTGGCTGCGGGAGCGCCCGATCGCCACCGCCAGGACGACGCCGGCGTCGGCGTTGAAGGTCAACGAGCCCGGCGGCCGGCCACCGGTCGAGGCGAGCTCCTCGCCGGTGAGGATCAGCCCGGCATCGACCAGGGCGGAGACCCGAGAGACCACGGCCGTACGCGACAGGCCGGTCGTCTTCTGCAGATCACTGCGGGTCACGGCGCGTCCTGAGCGCACCAGATCGAGTACGTCGGCGGCGGTTGTCATCTCGGGCATGAGACGAGCCTACGCTACTTATGTCTTCGATGTACCAAAGATTTACTTGTATCGATCCAAAGATCGTGACATTGTGTGCCAAAGCACACAGCCTTTGGAGGACCCGTGACTGCCGTTTCCCCCACCGTCGCCGACGTCACCGCGCGTCTCATCGAGCGCTCGGCCGCCACCCGGGCGGACTACCTGGCCCGCATCGCGGCCGCCCGAGTCGCCGGGCCCGCCCGCGGCCGGCTCGCGTGCAGCAACCTGGCCCACGGTTTCGCGGCCTCCACCGCGCCGACGAAGGCCGAGCTCAAGGTGATCACCCCCGCGGCGAAGCCCAATGTCGCGATCGTGACGTCCTACAACGACATGCTCTCGGCCCACGCGCCCTACGAGACCTACCCGCCGCTCCTCAAGGCCGCGGTCATGCGGGCCGGCGGGCTGGCGCAGGTCGCCGGCGGCGTACCCGCCATGTGCGACGGCATCACCCAGGGCCGCGACGGCATGCAGGTCTCCCTCTTCTCCCGCGACGTGATCGCGATGTCGGCCGGGATCGCCCTGTCGCACGACATGTTCGACGCCGCGCTGATGCTCGGCGTGTGCGACAAGATCGTGCCGGGGCTGATGATCGGCGCGCTCTCCTTCGGCCACCTGCCGACCGTCTTCGTGCCGGCCGGCCCGATGTCCTCCGGCCTTCCCAACAAGGAGAAGGCCCGCGTCCGCCAGCGGTACGCAGCGGGCGAGGCCACCCGCGAGGAGCTGCTCGAAGCCGAGGCCGCCAGCTACCACTCCCGCGGCACCTGCACCTTCTACGGCACCGCCAACTCCAACCAGCTGCTGATGGAGGTGCTCGGCCTGCACCTGCCGGGCTCCTCGTTCGCGTCGCCGGACACGCTGCTGCGTGCCGCGCTCAACCGCGCAGCCGCCGAGCGGGCCACCGAGCTGGCGCTCACCGGTGGTCCCGGCATCGGCGAGATGATCGACGAGAAGTCGATCATCAACGCGTGCGTCGCGCTGCTCGCTTCGGGTGGTTCGACCAACCATACGATGCACCTGGTCGCCATCGCCCGTGCGGCCGGGATCCAGCTCACCTGGGCCGATCTCTCCGACCTGTCGCCGGTCGTGCCGCTGCTCACCCGGATGTACCCCAACGGCTCCGCCGACGTGAACCACTTCCACGCCGCCGGCGGCGTGAGCTTCCTGATCCGCACCCTGCTCGAGGCCGGGCTGCTCCACGAGGACGTCACCACGATCCTGGGCCCGGGGCTGTCGGCCTACACCCAGGAGTCGCGGCTCACCCGCGACGGCGAGATCGAGCTGGTCGAGGGCGCCCCGATCTCCGGCGACCTCGACGTGCTGCGGCCGGCCGACGACCCGTTCTCACCCGACGGTGGCCTGCGGATGCTGACCGGCGACCTCGGCACCGCCGTCATCAAGACCTCGGCGGTCGCGCCCGAGCACCGGGTGGTCTCCGCCCCGGCAGTGGTCTTCGACGACCAGGCCGACTTCCTCACCGCCTTCTCCGAGAAGCGCCTCGACGGCCGCGACTTCGTCGCGGTGATCCGCTACCAGGGCCCCGCGGCCAACGGCATGCCCGAGCTGCACAAGCTCACCCCGGCGCTCGGGGTCATGCAGGACCGCGGTCAGCACGTCGCGATCGTCACCGACGGCCGGATGTCCGGTGCGTCGGGGAAGGTGCCCGCCGCCATCCATCTCACCCCCGAGGCCGCGCTCGGCGGGCCGCTCGCCCGCGTGCAGGACGGCGACCTGATCACCGTCGACGCCGTCGCCGGCACCCTGAGCATCGGGGTCGACCCCGACGAGTTCGCGCACCGCCCGACCACCGGCCGAGCACCGCTCGACGCCGAGTGGCGCGGCACCGGCCGTGAGCTCTTCAGTGCCTTCCGTGCCACCGTCGGCTCTGCCGACACCGGCGCCTCCGTCTTCCCGTTCGCTCAAATCCAGCAGAGCGCCGCATCGTCCCAGGAGAGCCCCGTCCATGTCTGACCTGAAGTCCACCGACCTGCTCGACCTCTCCCCGGTGATCCCGGTCGTCGTCGTCGACGCCCTCGACCAGGCGGTTCCGGTGGCCCGCGCCCTCGCCGAGGGTGGCGTGCCCGTGGTCGAGCTGACGCTGCGTACGCCGGTGGCGCTCGACGCCATCCGCGCCATCGCCGAGGAGGTGCCGGAGGTCCTGATCGGCGCCGGCACGGTGACGACGCCGCTGCTCGCCAAGGAGGCCGCCGCGGCCGGGGCACAGTTCCTCGTCTCGCCGGGTGCGACCCCGACGCTGCTCGGCGCGATGCGCGACACCGGTCTGCCGTTCCTGCCCGGCACCGCCACCGTCTCCGAGGCCCTTGCGGTCCTCGAGACCGGCCACACCGCGATGAAGTTCTTCCCTGCCGAGGCCTCCGGCGGCGCCAAGTTCCTGGGTTCGCTGCCCTCGGTGCTGCCCGACGCCCGCTTCTGCCCCACCGGCGGCATCACGCTCGCCACGGCGCCCAGCTACCTCGGCCTCCGCAACGTCGGCTGCGTGGGCGGCTCCTGGCTCACCCCCGCCGACGCGCTCGCCTCCGGCGACTGGGACCGCGTCACCGCGCTCGCGGCCGCCACCGCCGCCCTCCGCTGATCCGTACCACTGCCGAGTCGGCGCGTTCGAACGCGCCGACTCGGCGGGGTTTCGGTACGAACCGGCCCGGTCAGCGGTAGATCAGGTACTGGCGGCGGGTCGCGTCGAACGCGGCCAGCTCGTCGCGCCAGGCAGCCTGGACCTCGTCGCCGGTGGCGCCGGCGTCGATCTGCGTACGCAGCCTCGTCGATCCGGTGAGCTTGTCGATCCAGAACGGGCGGGCGGTGTCCCATGAGTCCTGGCGCCAGGCGAACTCGGGATAGAGGGCCTTCGCGGTGACCAGCATCTCGACCCCGGCACGGATGGGGTCGAACCGGTCGCGGTCCTGGATCGTGACCTGCACGCCTCCGCAGACCTGGCCGGCGAACTTGTTGACCGACGGGTTGAAGTAGGCCTCCCGGAACGTCACGCCCGGCAGGTCGGCCTCCTCCAGCGCCGCGGCCCAGCGGTGGTCGACGAACGGCGCCCCGATCAGCTCGAACGGCTTGGTGGTGCCGCGTCCCTCGGAGAGGTTGGTGCCCTCGAACATGCAGGTCCCGGGGTAGGCCAGCGCGGTGTCGGGGGTCGGCATGTTGGGGCTCGGCAGGATGAAGTCGAGCCCGGTGTCGGCGTACAGCGTCGTCCTCCTCCACCCGGAGACCTGGACGACGTCGAGCTGGTCGAGCCGGGCGCCGGCATGCTCCTCGAGGAACTCGCCGTCGAAGAACCGGGCCAGCTCGCCGACCGACATCCCGTGCTGCTGGACGATCTCGCGGGCGCCGACGCCCGAGGTGTACGCCGCCGTCATCATCGGGCCGCGGGCGGTCCCGCCCACGGGGTTGGGCCGGTCGAGGACCACGAAGCGCTTGCCGGTGGCGACCGCCGCCTGCATCGCCGTCCACATCGTCCAGATGTAGGTGTAGAACCGGGAGCCGACGTCCTGGATGTCGAAGACGACGGTCTCGACGTCGGCGGTCGTGAACAGCTCCCGCATCTTCGCCACGTTCGCGCCGTAGGCGTCGTAGACGGTCAGCCCGGTGCGCTCGTCGACGAACGTCCCTTCCGAGCCGCCCGCCTGGGCCGTGCCGCGGAAGCCGTGCTCCGGTCCGAACACTCCGGCGATGGTCACGGCGCCCGACTCGTGCATCTCGTCGACGATGTTGCGCAGGTTGCGCAGCACTCCGGTGGGGTTGGTGATGATGCCGACCCGTTCGCCGGACAGCACCGACCAGCCGTCGGCCGCGGCACGGTCGGCGCCCGGCCGGACGGCCTCGCCGCGTCCGAGCGGCTCGACGGTCGCGCTCGCCGCGCCGCTCGATCCGGCGAGAAGCGGAGTCGCCGCGGCGCCGGCCACGGCAGCGCCGAGCAGACGGCGCCGATCGATCCTGGGGACTTCAGTGCTCATGGGGCGCTCCTGTGCCGAGGGGGAGGATCACCTTGCAGGCTAGCCCTGAAGACGTCGCGCGGCAGGCGATTCGACCGTTCGTCGCCGCAGATCGACCGTTCGTCGTCGTGCCGGTCGATTTGGGCTGGACACCGCCGACGAATGTGACCAAGGTCACAGATCGCCCAAACCCCACATCGACAGATCTCGGAGGTGACCCATGCCGTCCCCGTCCAAGGGCTCGTGGATCCTCGTCGGGGTCCTCCTGGTCGCGGCAGCAGCCCCGTCACTCGCGGTTCCGCTGTACGCGAAGGAGGATCCGACGTTCGCCGGATTCCCGTTCTACTTCTGGTTCCAGCTCGTCCTCATCCCCTGCTCGGTCCTGTTCACGACCGTTGCCTACTTCGTCGCCAAGGCTGCGTTCCGGCGTGACCGTGCCGCCGCCGGGCGTCCGTGGAAGGAGGGTGGCCAGTGAGCGCCGTAGCGGTCTCCGTCTTCGCCTTCCTCTTCCTGCTGGTCACGATCCTCGGCTTCTCCGCCGCGCGCTGGCGGCGGGCGAAGTCGATGGACAACCTCGACGAGTGGGGCCTCGGCGGCCGTGGTTTCGGTACGTTCGTGGCCTGGTTCCTCATCGGCGGCGATCTCTACACGGCCTACACCTTCATCGCCGTCCCCGCGACGCTGTTCGCCGGCGCCGCCGTCGGCTTCTTCGCCGTGCCCTACACGATCCTCGTCTACCCGATCATCTTCGCGTTCCTGCCGAAGCTGTGGTCGGTCTCGCACAAGCACGGGTACGTCACCCCGGCCGACTTCGTCACCGGCCGCTACGGGTCCAAGTCCCTCGGCCTCGCGGTCGCGCTCACCGGGCTGCTCGCCACGATGCCCTACATCGCGCTGCAGCTGGTGGGCATGGAGGTCGTGCTCGAGGTGATGGGCCTGCAGAGCGACTCGTCGAACTGGTTCATCCGTGACCTGCCGCTGTTCATCGCGTTCGCGGTGCTGGCTGCCTACACGTACTCCTCCGGGTTGCGGGCGCCGGCACTGATCGCGTTCGTGAAGGACTCGCTGATCTACATCGTGATCATCGTCGCGATCATCTACATCCCGTCGCAGCTCGGTGGCTGGGCCAACATCTTCGAGACGGTGCAGGGCAGCTTCGACACCTTCAACACCGAGAACGCCGACGCGATCGCCGCCGGCGACGCGGCGCCGAAGGCGCTCTTCCCGTCGCAGGCGGCCGGTCAGTGGGCGTACGCCTCGCTCGCCCTCGGCTCGGCGCTGGCGCTGTTCATGTATCCGCACTCGATCACGGGTGTCCTCTCCACGCGCAGCCGCAACGTGATCCGCCGCAACGCCTCGCTGCTGCCGGCGTACTCGTTCCTGCTGGGCCTCCTGGCGCTGCTCGGGTTCGTCGCGCTCGCGGCGGGGGTGATGGTCGGCGACCCGCCGAACCCGCAGCTCGCGATCCCGCAGCTCTTCGAGGATCAGTTCCCGGCCTGGTTCGCGGGTGTCGCGTACGCCGCGATCATCATCGGCGCCCTGGTGCCGGCGGCGATCATGTCGATCGCGGCCGCGAACCTGTGGACGCGCAACATCTACAAGGCCTACCTCCGGCCCGAAGCGACCCCGCAGGACGAGGCCAAGCAGGCCAAGATCGTGTCCCTGATCGTGAAGTTCGGGGCGCTGCTCTTCGTGCTGGGGCTGTCGAAGTCGTACGCCATCAACCTGCAGCTGCTCGGAGGTGTCTGGATCCTGCAGACGCTGCCCGCGATCGTCGTCGGGCTCTACACCCGATGGTTCCACCGCTGGGCGGTCCTGGCCGGCTGGGCGGTCGGGATGGCGTACGGGACGTACGTCGCGTACGGCGTCTCCTCGCCCACGCAGGAGCACTTCGGCGGGCCACTGGCGCCGTTCCCGGGCACCGAGACGCCGATCTACATCGCCCTCACCGCATTCCTGCTGAACATCATCGTGGTCGTCGTGCTGACCCCGATCCTGAGGGCTCTCGGCGTGGCCGACGGTGAAGATGCCACGGTGGCCTCGGACTACTCGGTCGACGCCGGTGACGAGGGTGTCGTCGACGAGCTGAGCTCGACGACGGAAGTGCGCTGAGCGACTCCGAGCAAAGTCCCGCAAACACGTCCCAGTGACGTGTTTGCGGGACTTCTTCCATATTTCTGAAGTAACTGCAACATCCATGCACGGAAGTACGTAACAAGTATCGAAAGGGTCTGATCCGGACCGATCTCGGGAGCGTCCATGTGGGGCAATGAGGCAGTGATGGCCTCGACGAGGAGTCGAGGCCGCGGTGTCAGCCGGGCCGTACCGGCTCGCCACGCCCTGCCCGAAGCCGCGACCGAGCGTGATGATGAGCAACGGATCCATGCAGGCGATTGGGCGCCGGGGGGCGTCGTCTGTGTGGATCTACCACCGGGCGTGACAGTGGCAGATCCTCGGGACTGTCTATCCGTCCGGTCCGATGGGTGGGGCTACGAGCGCGACCAGAACTGCGCTCGCTCCGCCCGGCGGGACCCCGTCGGCGCCGCCGCGATCCCCGTGCGCTCGGGCGCCGGGTGTAGGCGCTGACGGGGTCCCGTGTCCCATGCCGTGCAACTCAAGTCAGGAGAACGCGATGAGCTCGAAGGTCTTCGGGGCACTTCGGATGACTGTGGCGGCGACCCTTCTGGCCGGTGGTCTCGTGGCCGCCGGCGCCGGGTTCGCCTGCGCAGACTCGCAGTCCGTCGATCACGCTGACGGGCGGGCCACGCCGGTGGCCGCATCGAAGCCGATCAAGGCTCCGGATCGAGGGCCGGTCGGTCCGGTGACGGTCTCGGGAGAGCAAGCCGGGAGCGACGCAGCGGTGACGGTGACGACCGATGGGACGACGGTCGTGGCCAGTGGCCGTGCGCACCTCGAGTCTCCTGTCGACCAGGCCGGCGGTGGCGTCGTCCACCATGACAAGGACACCGGGCCGCTCCGTAGCGGGCGCGACGTCGGTCTCGGCACTGATCAGCTGGGGTTCGCCGGGGGAGTGACGGGCGACTCCTCGTCCGTCGATGCCGTCGGTACGGCGCGCGTCGGGGCGGAGAAGCACTACTACGTCCCGAACGGATCCTGAGCGTTTCCACGCACGAGCCAGTTCGTCTTCGGCGTCGATGAGACGCCTCGGGGCCACCGGGAGATTTCCCGGTGGCCCCGTCGTGGTTTCACCGACCGTGGTCGGTGTCTCCTCAGGCCTCCGTCTTGATCGCGGAGATGTCGAACTCGAGCTTGATCTTCTCGGAGACGAGCACGCCGCCGGTCTCGAGGGCGGCGTTGAAGGAGAGGCCCCAGTCGGTGCGGTTGATCGCGACGGCACCCTCGAAGCCGACCCGGGTGTTGCCGAACGGGTCCTTGGCCGAGCCGGTCTGCTCGAACGGGACGGTGACCGACTTGGTGTTGCCCTTGATGGTCAGGTCGCCGGTGATGTTCCAGGTCTCGCCGTCGAACTCGACCTCGGTCGACTCGAAGGTGATGTTGGGGTGGGCCTCGTTCTCGAAGAAGTCGCCCGAGAGCAGGTGGCCGTCGCGGTCGGCGTTGCCGGTGTCGACGGAGTCAGCCTTGATCGTGAGCGAGACCTTGGACTTGGCCGGCTCGGCGGTGTCGATCGTCGCGGTGCCCTCGAACTCCTTGAAGGAGCCGCGGACCGTGGTCACCATCGCGTGGCGGGCCGAGAAACCCAGGCGGGTGTGGGCGACGTCGAGGGTGTAGTCACCCGAGATGTCGTCGATGGCGGCGGTCGGGGTGTCGAACTCGGTCGCGGCGGGGGCCGTGTCCTTCTTGCTGAAAATGCCCATGGCGGATGTGCTCCTGGAAGGATTGGTTGAAACTGCAAGCATCATAACGGGGGAATCTCGCGCAATGTTCCCGCTCTCGTGCGCGTTTCTGACGACGGCGGAAGATTGGTTGCAGTGACAACGCTATCCCTAAACGCACGAGGCCCGCTCCCCTGTCGGGGGCGGGCCTCGGAAGCGTTGAGCGGCTGTCAGGCAGCGTGACGGGTGGTCGCGGGGGCACTGACTTCGACCCAGCGGGCCTCCATGTGCTTGCGGCCGCGGCGGTCGACGACAGGGAGCCAGCGAAGCTCGAGCTTGCCAGTCACTTTGTTTCCGTTCATCAGACACCTCCTGTTCACCTTGTGTTCACCTAAGGTACCGCACCTCCACACTGATGTCCAAGCAGTCCGCAAGATGACCCTGTTCGCTCCACCTCGGGGCATCGGAATGCGCGATCTGGATGACCGCCTCCCCACTTGACGACTAACTACCGTTTTCTGCCCGAAATCGGGCAGAAACTTGATCGTGGCGGCTGAAGTGCCCCACAGTTGGTGAGGTGAGTGCCGAGCAACCCCTGATCGATCACCTGGTCGCGACCACCGGGCTCTCGTCCGCGGAGGCGACGCGGGTGGTGGAGGACGTGGTGGCGTACTTCGACGAACCGGTCGAGGACTACGTACGCCGCCGGCACGCACAGCTGAAGACCTACGGCGCGAAGAACGACGCGATCTTCGCGCAGCTGGCCGAGGAGCTTCGGGCGCGGGTCGTTGCTGCGCCCCCGCTGACCGAGCGGCAGCTGCGTCGGCTCATCTACGGATAGGACGGACAGGACACATGTGCGGAATCGTCGGCTACATCGGACCCCAGCAGGCCGCGGGTCTGCTCACCGAGGGGCTGGCCCGGCTCGAGCACCGCGGCTACGACTCGGCGGGCGTCGCGGTGCTGGGCGCCAGGCTCCAGGTGGTGAAGAAGGCCGGGCGCGTACGCGACCTGGTCGATGCCCTCCCGAAGCGGTTCGCCGGCAAGGTCGGCATCGGGCACACCCGGTGGGCCACCCACGGTCCGGCCAACGACACCAACGCGCACCCGCACGTCTCCGCCGACGGGCGAGTGGCGGTTGTCCACAACGGGATTGTCGACAACGCCGCCTCGTTGCGGGAGCGCCTCACCGAGGCGGGCGTGAAGTTGGTCAGCGACACCGACACCGAGGTCTTCGCGCATCTCATCGGATTGTCGACTGCAGACAATCTGGAGGCCAAGGTCGTCGACGCGCTCTCCCAGGTGGAGGGCACCTGGGGGCTGGCCGTCGTGCACGCCGACTTCCCCGACCGGATGGTCGTGGCTCGCAACGGCTCGCCGCTGATCATCGGTGTCGGCGACGGGGAGATGTACGTCGCCTCCGATCTGGCTGCGGTCGTACGCCACACCACGACCGTTGCCCACCTCGACGACGGGGAGCTGGCGACGGTCACCGCGACCGGCTTCACGACCTTCCGCCAGGACCTCACGACGACCGTCACGACGGCCCGTGAGGTCGACGTGGACCCGTCTGCTTACGAGTACGGCGAGCTCGCCGACGAGCCGCGGATGTTCACCGAGATCCTCGAGCAGCCGTCCTCGGTCGAGCGTGCGCTTCGCGGTCGGCTCGACGAGCGGTTCGGCACCGCCCACCTCGGCGGGCTCAACCTCGACCCCCGCGAGCTGCGCGCGATCCGCCGGGTGAAGATCCTCGGCTGCGGCTCCGCCTACTACGTCGGACAGATGGGTGCGGGGCTGATCGAGGAGCTGGCCCGGATCCCCGCCGACGCCGAGGCTGCCTCGGAGTTCCGCTACCGCAACCCGATCATCGAGCCCGACACCCTCTACGTCGCCGTCTCCCAGTCCGGCGAGACCATCGACACCCTGCTCGCGGTCCAGGAGATCAAGCGCAAGGGCGGCCGGGTGCTCGGCGTCGTCAACGTCGTCGGCTCGGCGATCGCGCGCGCGGTCGACGGCGGCATCTACCTGCACGCCGGCCCGGAGATCGCGGTCGCCTCGACCAAGGCGCTCACCAACATGTACGTCGCGTTCTCGCTGCTGGCGCTCCAGCTCGGTCGGGTTCGCGACCTCTCGATCGCCGACGGGAAGCGGCTCATCGCCGGCCTGCAGGCACTGCCGTCCCAGATCGAGGAGATCCTCAAGAGCGAGTCCCACCTCGAGGAGGTGGCGTCGCGGCTGGCCGAGGCGGAGTCGATGTTCTTCGTCGGTCGCGTACGCGGCTACCCGGTCGCCCGCGAAGGCGCGCAGAAGCTGAAGGAGATCTCCTACCGGCACGCCGAGGCCTACCAGACCTCCGAGCTGAAGCACGGCCCGCTCGCGCTGATCTCCGAATCCGTGCCCACGGTGGCGATCGTGCCCCAGGACGAGCTGACCGACCGCAACGTGGCCGCCCTGCACGAGATCAGCGCCCGCCGCGGGCCGCTGGTCGTCGTCACCCACCCCGATGTCGACCTCGGCGAGCTCGACGCACTGCGGGTCGACGTACCGAAGAACGAGGTCGAGCTCGACCCGATCCTGCTGACCATCCCGCTCCAGCTGATCGCCTTCCATGCCGCCAAGGCCCTCGGTCACGACGTCGACAAACCCCGCAATCTCGCAAAATCGGTAACCGTTGAGTAGCCGGGAGCGGTTCAATCGGCCCATGCGTCTGGCGGGTATCAATGTCCATCCGGTGAAGTCGACGGCGATCAGGCCGGTCCAGGAGGCGTACGTCGGCAGGGCCGGGCTCGTCGGGGACCGCGAGTGGATGGTCGTCGATGGTGAGGGGAGGCTCGTCTCGGCGCGGGAGGTCCGTGAGCTCTTCGCCGTCGTCGCCGACACCCCGGCGACGGGCGGCAGCGCCGATCTGCGGCTGAGCGCGCCCGGGCACGAGGCGATCGAGCTGGCGCTCCCGGCCGAGGGCGTACGCGACGTCCAGATGTTCAACCGTCCGAAGATGCGCGTGCGCCCGGCCGGTCCGGAGGCCGACGCGTGGCTGCGCCGTCTCCTCGGCCGCGACGACCTGTCGCTGGTGTGGTGCCACGACCCGTTCCGCCGAGTGCTCGACGTCGAGGACGGGTTCACCGCCTCCGACCACGCCGCCTTCCAGGACGACTCGGCGGTCTCGCTGATCACCGACGCCTCGGTCGCCGCGATCGACGCCTGGAGCGAGGTGACGGTCACCGCGCAGCGGTTCCGGCCCAGTCTCCTGGTCGAGGGTGCCGAGGAGGCGTTCGCGGAGGACGGGTGGACGGAGATCGGCATCGGGCCGGTCCGGTTCCGGGTGGTCACGGCGGTCCCGCGCTGCGTGATGACCACCATCGATCCGGTGACGCTGGAGAAGAGCAAGGACCCGCTGCGTACGCTCGCGGTCCATCGGAAGTGGGACGGCAAGGTCTGGGCTGCGGTGCACCTCGGCGTCGTCCATCCCGGTGAGATCGCGGTCGGCGACGAGGTCATCGTCTCCT
The DNA here is from genome assembly GCF_042798275.1 of Nocardioides sp. NPDC057767. Classification (NCBI taxonomy): domain Bacteria; kingdom Bacillati; phylum Actinomycetota; class Actinomycetes; order Propionibacteriales; family Nocardioidaceae; genus Nocardioides; species Nocardioides sp. NPDC057767. Next base: position 127,176 of record NZ_JBHVKJ010000001.1, read on the forward strand.
GAGTGACGGGGACCACCGCGCCGAGGAATGCCGAGATCGTGCTATAAGGGCCTACCGTTGGATGGTGAGCACCGACGCTGATTCTGCCGTATCCACCACTCCCGCGACCGAGGAGCCGATCGTGGAGGCAGACCAGGGTCCGACCTTCGACTCACTCGGTCTGTCCGCGGGCGTCCTCGAGGCCGTGAAGGCTCTCGGCTACGAGACCCCGAGCGCGATCCAGGCCGCCACCATCCCCACCCTGCTCCAGGGGCGCGACGTCGTCGGTCTCGCGCAGACCGGCACCGGGAAGACCGCCGCGTTCGCGCTGCCGGTGCTCTCCAACCTCGACGTCTACCAGAACGCGCCGCAGGCGCTCGTGCTCGCGCCGACGCGTGAGCTCGCACTGCAGGTGTGCGAGGCGTTCGAGCGCTACGCGTCCAACATCGACGGCGTACGCATCCTGCCGGTCTACGGCGGCCAGGGCTACGGCCCGCAGCTGACCGCGCTCCGCCGCGGCGTCCATGTCGTCGTCGGCACGCCCGGCCGGATCATGGACCACCTGGAGAAGGGCACGCTGGACTTGTCCCAGCTGCGCTTCCTGGTGCTGGACGAGGCCGACGAGATGCTGAACATGGGCTTCGCCGAGGACGTCGAGACCATCCTCGCCGACACCCCCGAGGACAAGCAGGTCGCGCTCTTCTCGGCCACCATGCCGGCGCAGATCCGTCGACTGTCCAAGAAGTACCTGCGCGACGCGCAGGAGATCTCGGTCAAGGCGAAGACCCAGACCGCCGCCAACATCACCCAGCGCTACCTGATGGTGTCCTACCCCCAGAAGGTCGACGCGCTGACCCGCATCCTCGAGGTCGAGAACTTCGAGGGCATGATCGTCTTCACCCGCACCAAGTCCGAGACCGAGTCGCTGGCCGAGAAGCTGCGCGCGCGTGGCTTCGCCGCGACCGCGATCAACGGCGACATCGCCCAGGCCCAGCGCGAGAAGACCGTCAACCAGCTCAAGGACGGCTCGCTCGACATCCTGGTCGCGACCGACGTCGCGGCCCGCGGTCTGGACGTCGAGCGGATCTCGCACGTCGTCAACTACGACCTGCCGACCGACGTCGAGGCCTACGTCCACCGCATCGGCCGCACCGGCCGCGCCGGCCGCACCGGCGACGCCATCTCGTTCGTCACCCCGCGCGAGCGGTGGCTGCTGCGCGCGATCGAGAAGCACACCAAGGCCCAGCCGGTGCAGATGCAGCTGCCCTCGGTCGACGAGGTCAACGCGACCCGTCTCTCCCGCTTCGACGACGGCATCACCGCCGCGCTCCAGGAGGGCGAGAAGATCGAGTTCTTCCGCGACGTGGTGCGTCACTACGTCGAGGAGCACGACGTCCCCGAGGTCGACGTCGCCGCTGCCCTGGCCGCCGTCCTCCACGGCGAGGAGCCGCTGCTCCTCGAGCCGGAGCCCGAGAAGCCCGCCTACGACGAGCGCCGGGGCCGTCGCGACCGCGACGACCGGGGCGAGCGTGGGGCCGGTGAGCGTCGCGAGACGTCACGGTCGCGTGGCAACGGGCAGCCGCTGGCGACGTACAAGATCCAGGTGGGCAAGCGTCACCGCGTCGAGCCGCGCCAGATCGTCGGTGCCATCGCCAACGAGGGCGGCCTGCGCCGCGCCGACTTCGGCAACATCTCCATCCGCAACGACTTCTCGCTGGTCGAGCTCCCCGCCGACCTTGCCCCCGAGACGTGGAAGGCACTCGAGTCGACCCGTATCTCCGGCAAGCTCATCGAGCTCTCCGAGGACTCCGGCGGTGGTCCCGTGCGTCGCTCGGGCGGTCGTTTCGACCGCAGCCAGGGACCGCGCCGCGGCGCCCCCGAGGCCGCTGGCGACCGGCCCCGCAAGCCGCGTCAGAAGCGCAAGTTCGACTGACCCGAGACGTCGCCCTCGTCGGCCGAAGCGTCATGCGCGTCGGCCGACTGGTCGCGTCGGTGACGTCTCGGCCGACCTGAGTGACGCTTCGGCAGGTCAGCAGGCGGCGAGGGTGCGCTGGGCCGAGGCGGCGACGAGCGCGAACGGGGTCACCATGAAGGCGATCGCGGCCAGCGCGACCATCACGGTGAGGCTGCCCGTGAGGGTCAGCATCGTGAAGCCGATGACCGGGATCACGACCGCGATGGCGAGGGTCCAGGTCGCGGTGAGCCGTGCCGTACGCCGGCCGATGGCGAGCCACCGCTGACCGATCGCGGTCACCGCGAGCGCGATGACGGCTCCGAGGGCGCCGATCGTGCCGACGTACTCGATGATCCCGTCGAGCACGCGGAACAGCCCGGCGTCGGGGGCCGCCAGGTGCGCGCTCGAAGCGAGGTCGATGCCGCCGTCCCACAGGAACGCCTGCGGGATCATGACGAGGACGAGCATGAGGGCCGTACGTCGCGCGGCACCGATTGCGACGGTGTCGCGGAACCCGGGAGCGATGTCGTCGACCGAGCCGAAGTCGCGCAGCGCCAAGGCCTCGGCCTCCGCGGGCGTGTAGCCCGCCGCGGCATAGGCGTCGGTCGCGTCCTCGAGGTGGTCTCCGGCCTCACGCAGGAGGTCTCGCCGGGTCCAGCTCGGACCGGGAATCGCAGCACGCAGATCCGCTAGGTAGACGTCGACGGCGCTCATGAACCCCATCTTCTGTCGCCGGCGGCCTCGGCCACATCAGGGAACTCCCTGAATGGGCGGCCACAACTGCCGATTCGGTCCCCAAAAGTGCCGACTCGGCCGACGTAGGTGACGCCTCGAGCGGCGGGGGTGACGCCTCGGCGGTCAGGCTTCGCCGAGCACGCCGGAGACGACCTTGGCGAAGGTGCGCCACTCCTGGCGGTGGGCGGCGAGCGCGTTGCGGCCGGCGGAGGAGAGCTCGTAGGTGCGGCGCTTGCGGCCGCCGACCTCGGACCAGGAGCTGTCGAGGTAGCCCGCCTTCTCCAGGCGACGTAGGGCCGGGTAGATCGTGCCGGTGGGGAGGTCGAGCTCGCCACCGCTGCGGGCGCTGAGGGCCTCGATGATCGCGTAGCCGTGAAGGGGCTGCTTCTCGACGACGGCCAGGATCAGCGAGTCGAGGTGGCCACGGAGGGCGTCGGCTTTCATGTAGACAGCCTACACAGCCCGTCGTACATTGTCTTCATACATGTTGTCTGTCTACAGGTAGCCAGGCAAAACACTGACAAGGAGACATGATGACCATCCAGACGACCACGAGACCCAGTCCGCTGCGGCGGCTGGCGTCCTTCTCCCAACGCCACCACTGGACCGCGCTGCTGTTGTGGGTGGTGGTGCTCGTCGGCGTGACGGCCGCGGCGCAGAGCATCGGCGACGACTACCGCAACTCCTTCGACATCCCCGGCACGCAGTCGCAGGAGATGGCCGACCTCCAGGCGAAGCACGGCGGATCGGCCGGCGACGAGGTGCGCGCGGTGATCCACGACGAGCGCGGTTGGAACACCGACCAGCAGGCCGTGGACGACTTGCTCGCCGCGCTCGCCGACGTCCCTCACGTGGAGAGCATCGAGGCCGCAGACCCGCAGCGTGGGTCGGTGAGCGAGGACGGTACGACGGCGCTGGTCACCATCGTGATGGACGCCAAGCCCGGCGAGCTCCCGACCAGCGCCTACGAGCCGTTCCTCGAGATCGCGGACGACACCGCGACCGATGACCTCCAGATCGAGATGGCCGGAGACTCGATGCGGGAGGTGAATGAGAGCGAGGGCGGCAGCTCCGAGGGGATCGGCATGCTCGCCGCTCTGGTGATCATGCTGTTCATGTTCGGCTCGTTCCTGGCCGCGAGCCTGCCGCTGATCACCGCGATCTTCGCGGTCGGCACCACGTTCGGCGTGGTCACGCTGCTCTCCCACCTGACCACGATCCCGGACTACACCGCGCCGATGCTCATGATCGTGGGGCTCGGCGTCGGCATCGACTACGCGCTGCTGGTCTTCTCGCGCTACCGCAGCGAGCTGCTCCGCGGCGCCGCCCGCGAGGACGCCACCTCGACCGCGATCGACACGGCCGGACGCTCGGTCCTCTTCGCCGGCGTCAGCGTGATCCTGGCGCTCTGCGGCCTCTACGTGCTGCAGCTGACCTCGATCCAGGGTGTCGTGCTCGGGGTCGCGCTGACCGTCCTGATGACCATGATCGCCGCGGTCACCCTGCTCCCGTCCCTGCTGACGCTGTTCGGCAAGCGTCTGGAGAAGTCGGTTCGCAAGCACGCGGCCCGGTCCCGTCGCGAGCCCGGTCAGCGCTGGCGGGCCTGGGCCTCAGGTGTCCAGCGGCACCCGTGGGCCGCCCTGCTCGTCTCCCTGGTCGCCCTCGGTGCGCTGGCCACTCCCGTCCTCGGCCTACAGCTCGGTTTCGCCGACGCCGGAAACGACGACCCCTCCTCGACCACGCGGAAGGCGTACGACCTGGTCAGCGACAAGTTCGGTCCCGGCGCCAACGGTCCCCTGGTGGTCATGACCGAGGGCTCGCAGGGGCAGGCGGCCGCGGCGTACGAGAAGGTCCAGGGGTATGCCGGGGTGGCCGCCGTGACGCCGCCGCAGCCGTCGGCCGACGGTGCGGTGTTCACCTCCATCGCCTTCCCGGAGACCGGCCCGCAGGACGCCGAGACCACCGAGCTGGTCAAGGACCTGCGCGAAGAGCTCGGTGACGACGTCCTCGTCGGCGGCTCGACCGCGGCCCTGATCGACTACTCCGACGCGGTCGCGAAGAAGCTACCGCTCTTCATCGGGCTCGTGGTCGGGCTCTCCGCGCTGCTGCTGATGTGCGTCTTCCGCTCCGTCGCGGTGGCGATCAAGGCGGCCGTCCTCAACCTGATCTCGATCGGCGCCTCGATGGGGGCGATGACGTACGTCTTCCAGGAGGGGCTGCTCGGGGTCGAGCCGGGTCCGATCGAGGCGTTCCTGCCGGTGATGACGTTCGCGATCGTCTTCGGGCTCTCGATGGACTACGAGGTCTTCCTGATCTCGCGGATGCGCGAGGAGTGGCTGCGCAGCGGCGATGCCCAGGAGGCGGTCCGGGAGGGGCTGGCGCACACCGGCGGCGTCATCACCGCGGCCGGCGCGATCATGGTCGTGGTCTTCGGCGCCTTCTGGTTCAGCCCGGACCGGATGCTGCAGGAGATGGGCTTCGTGATGGCGGTGGCGGTGCTGCTCGACGCGGTTGTCGTACGGTGTCTCGTGGTGCCCGCGGTGATGCGGCTGCTCGGGGCCGGTGCGTGGTGGCTGCCGAAGTGGCTCGACCGGATCCTGCCGCGTCTCCAGAACGTGGAATGAACCGGGGTAAGCGGGTTCCGGACAGTTACTTGGACATGAAACAAATTTCCTGCGGGGATACGTAAGGGCGCGTACAACCGAAGGGAAGGGCCGCGCCCCCAGCGGTCCCCGGCTTTCGGGAGTTGCCATGAACGTGATCTTCCGCCTGTCCAAAGTCCGCCTCGCGGTCTCCCTCACCTCCATCGCCCTTCTCGGCGCCGGCCTCGCCGTCGCCCCCGGCTCCCCAGCCTCAGCGGCTGGGGAGCCGTACGTCGCTCTGGGTGACTCCTACTCCTCGGGAGTCGGCACGCGCAGCTACATCAACGACGGCAGCAACTGCATGCGGTCGACCCTGGCGTACCCGAGCCTGGTCGCCGCGGCGAAGAGCTACAGCCTCAACTTCCGCGCCTGCTCCGGCGCGGTCGTCGCCGACGTCACCAACAGCCAGCTCAGCGCGCTGTCGAGCTCGACCCGCTACGTGACCATCTCGGTGGGTGGCAACGACGCCGGCTTCGCCGACGTGATCACCGAGTGCGCGCTCCCTGCCTGGGCGAGCGACTGCGCCGGAGCGGTCGCGGGGGCGCAGAGCTACATCCGCAACACGCTCCCGGGCAGCCTCGGGACGCTCTACTCCCGGATCCGGTCGGCAGCGCCCAGCGCGAAGGTGGTGGTCGTGGGCTATCCGAAGCTGTTCATGGGCGAGGACTGCAACGCCTTCACCTGGTTCAGCCCTCAGGACGAGGCGATCCTCAACGACACCGCGGTGCTCCTCAACAACACCACGGCCTCGCGTGCGAGCGCTGCCGGGTTCACGTACGTCAACCCGATCAGCCGGTTCACCGGACACGCGGTCTGTGACGACGTGGAGTGGATCAACGGGCTCTCCAACCCGGTCGAGGAGTCCTACCACGCCAACGCGGCCGGGCACCGTGACGGCTACACACCCCTGGTGAGCTCGCCGCTCACCGGAGCCACCGTCACCGCCGGTCCCGCGGTGATCGCCGCTGCCGAGGCGACCGGTCCCGCACAGGCCGCCAAGCAGAGGAAGTACGCCGCGCTCGACCGCCACATCGAGCCGAAGGTGTTCCAGCCGCCGACGCGTGAGCGTCTGCAGAAGCTCGCCGACCAGCGCGGGGTCGACCTGGACGCCTGGCTGGCGACGCACTGATCGGACGGGTTGTGAAGCCGAGCGTGGTCCACCGGTCACTCTCGGCTTCACAACCTCCGCGTTGGACGGGTGTAACCCAATCTTGGGGCCAAGGCTGATAGAACCGTTCCATGCGAGTCTCCCGGGGCATTGCGGCCCTTGCTGTCGCCTTACCGCTGCTTGCCGGCTGCGGTGGAGCCAAGGACCCCGGTCCGAGCATGTCTACCCTGACCACGGCCCTGAAGAGCGGCACGTTCACCAAGGTGGACTTCGTGGCCGAGACGGATCCCGCTGCCGTCGCGAGCGACTACCACGACCTCACCGGCAACCTGTTCGGGAAGCTCGGGGCGCCCGACGTGTCCGCGACCAAGCCCACCTTCACCGGCCACGGCACCGACAGCGCGAAGTCCACGCTCACCTGGGCATGGGGTCTCCCTGGCGGCCGGTGGACCTACGAGTCGGAGGTCGAGCTCCGCAAGACCGGTGAGAAGTGGGAGTTCGTCTGGGAGCCCACCGTCGTCGCGCCGACGCTCGCCGAAGGGCGCAGCCTGCACGTCGAGACCGTCCCGCAGCAGCGCGGCGAGATCCTGAGCACGTCGGGTGAGACCCTCGTCGCCGACCGACCGGTCGTCACGGTGGGCATCGACAAGACACTGATCGACCCGGTGGCGGCGCCCGCCGCGGCCCGCGACGTCGCCGCGATCGTCGGCATCAACCCCAAGCGCTACGCCAAGCGGGTCAAGGCAGCGGGGGACAAGGCGTTCGTCGAGGCGCTCTCGATCCGCAAGCCGATGATGACGAAGGCCAAGGCTGCGAAGATCGGCCGGATCAAGGGCGCCGCGATGCTCAACCGGACCCTCCCGCTCGGCCCGACGAAGGAGTTCGCCTCTCCGGTCGTCGGCATCGTCGGTGAGGTGACGGCCGAGATGATGAAGAAGAAGCCCGGGACCTACCTTCCGGGTGACCTCGCCGGCCTCTCCGGGCTGCAGGCCCGCTACGACGACCAGCTTCGCGGGAAGCCCGGGCTGCAGGTCTCGGTGCTCGGCGACGAGGGCGAGGTGCTCAAGAAGCTCTACAGCACCGACCCGATCGACGGGAAGTCGCTGACCGTCACCCTCGACTCGCGGATGCAGAAGAGCGCCGAGAAGATCCTGAAGCAGGTCGAGCCCGAGAGTGCACTGGTCGCTATCCGGCCGAGCGACGGCGCCGTGCTGGTCGCCGCCAACGGCGCGGACAACAAGATGAACCTCGCCACCTACGGCCAGGCGGCACCGGGATCGACCTTCAAGGCCGCGACCACGCTCGCGCTGCTCCGCAAGGGCCTCGACGCCGACAGCCGGGTCACCTGCCCGGCCAAGGCCACCGTCGACGGCAAGACGTTCAAGAACGACTCCTGGTACCCGAAGTCCGCGCTGGGCGAGATCACGCTCGCCCACGCCGTCGCGGAGTCCTGCAACACCGCCATGATCGGCGCGGCGAACGAGGTCGGCCACGCCGAGATCGCCTCGGCCGCCGCCTCCCTGGGCTTCGGCATCGACCGCGACGCCGGCTTCACCTCCTACTTCGGGCAGATCCCCGAGCCGGAGGGCGACACCGAGCATGCCGCGGACCTGATCGGACAGGGCAAGGTGCTCGCCTCGCCGCTCGTGATGGCCACCGTCATCGGGTCCATCCAGGCCGGGCACACCGTGGTCCCGAACCTCGTCCAGGGCCAGGCCGCCAAGCCGTCGGGCGTGGAGCCGCTCGCCGCCGACGAGGCCGCGGAGCTGCGTACGATCTTCCGGGGTGTGGTCACCGACGGCACCGGTCGTGGTCTGGCCGATGTGCCCGGCAAGCCGGTGATCGCCAAGACCGGCACGGCGGAGTTCGACCGCAACGGCAAGCGGCTCACCCACACCTGGATGATCGCGGCGCAGGGGGACCTGGCCGTCGCGGTCTACGTCGACGAGGGCGAGAACGGGGCGGCCACCTCAGGTCCGCTCGTCGAGGCGTTCCTGCGGATGGTCAACGAGCGCTGACCCCACCGAAATGCGTTGTGGCCCGGCCGTGAGGCCGGGCCACAATCGATTTCCCTCGGTGTCTCTCCACCGACGGGGGGAACAGTAGAGAGACTCAAGGGGCGAGCCTGGCGGCCTTTCGGCCGCGAGGCCCGGTCGAGGCTTGGAGTGCTCCCTCCCTACGTCGACGTGGATACATAACCAGACTTGTTTCTGGCTGTCACGTTTATGCCCCTTTTCTACAGAGTTCTTGACCCAGTGTTGGCAAGCTGTGGATCGGTCACTGCGGGGTGTGGTTGGCGGGGATCTCCGCGGCACCGTTCTCGCCGGTGGTGGCGACCGCCTTGCGGAGCATCGAGCCGAGGTCGACTCCCGTGGTGGTCTTGAGCATGTTGAGGGTCTGGACGACGTTGTCGTTGACCTGCTTCGGGATGGCGCCGGCACCCTCGGTGGAGAGGACGGTGAGGTTGTCGATGGCGCTGATCGGCGCGGCGACCTCCTTGGCGATCCGGGGCAGGACCTCGATCAGCATCTGCAGGACGGCGGCGTCGTTGTAGGACGCGAACGCCGCGGCGCGCTTGTCCATCGCTTCGGCCTCGGCCTGACCGACGGCCAGGGTGGCGGCAGCGCTCGCCTCACCCTCGGCCCGGGTCGCCTCGGCGCCGGCCAGACGCAGCGCCTTCTGCGCGTCACCGCGCTTGGCGCCCTCGATGGCCTCCGCCTCGGCCAGTGCGGCACGGCGGGCCTTCTCCGCCTCACCGGTGAGACGGGCCTGCTCGGCGTCCGCCTCGGCCGCGGCGATGGTGGCCGCCTTGCGGGCCTCCGCGGCAGCGATCTCGGAGTTGCGGCGGCCCTCCGCCTCCTGTTCGACGCGGTAACGCTCGGCGTCGGCGGGCTTGCGCACCTGGGTCTCGAGCTGCCGCTCGGTCAGCGCCGCCTGGCGTACGGCGACCTTCTCCTGCTCGGTGAGGATCGCCTGGTCGCGGTCGGCCTGGGCCAGCGGACCGGCGGCGGCCGCGGTGGCGGCGGCAGCGTCGGTCTCGGCCTTGATCTCGGCCTGCTTGAGAGCGAGCGCACGCTGGGCGACCGCGATCTCCTCCTCGGCCTTGATCCGGGCCTGCTCGGCTGCCCGGCGGGCCTCCGCCTCGGCGATCGAGGCCGCCTGGGTGATGCGGGCGGCCTCGGGGCGACCGAGGTTGGTCAGGTAGGAGCCGTCGTCGGTGACGTCCTGGATCTGGAAGGTGTCCAGGATCAGGCCTTGACCGGTGAGCGACGACTCGGACTCGTCGGCGACCCGCTGGGCGAACGCGGCCCGGTCACGGATGATCTGCTCGACGGTCAGACCGCCGACGATCGAGCGAAGCGCACCGGCGAGCACCTCCTGCGTGAACGGCTCGATCTCCTCCTGCTGGGAGAGGAACCGCTGCGCGGCCAGCCGGATCTGGTCGGCGTTGCCGCCGACCTTCACGATCGCGACCCCCTCGAGGTTGAGCTTGATGCCCTGCCCGGAGACCGCGCCGCGGATCTGGACCGAGATCCGGCGCGAGGAGAGATCCATGACCGCGAGCTTCTGGACGAACGGAACCACGAAGACGCCCCCGCCGAGCACGACCTTCTGGCCCGACAGGTCGGTGGTGAGCTGGCCGGTCTCCGGGTTGAGGACGGCCTTGCCCTTGCGGCCGGTGACGATGAAGGCCTGGTTGGGACCGGCGACCTTGTAGCGGCTGGTGACCAGCAGCAGGAGCAGGATGAAAAGTACGACAAGGCCGGCGATCGGCACCAGCAGTTCCATGGGGACCCCTTCAGGTCAGGAGGTGATCTCGCGCCACGTCGGCGCGACGGTGACTGCCGTCGGTGAGAGGACACCGGTCACGTGCACGGGGGTGCCGGGGGTGACGGTCCCGTCGAAGTCGGGAGCCTTGGCGTTGTAGGTCACCGTGTGGCCTCCGAGGGCGACCCGCACCACGCCGAACCCGCCGGCCGGGATCGTGGTGATCACCGCGGCGTCCAGCCCGACGGCGGCCTCGCCCGAAGGCGCCGCGTCGGTGTGCTCCTCCTTCAGCAGGCGGGTCAGCCACAGCGCGAACCAGGCGAAGAGCGCGCCGCCCACGACTCCGATCCCGATGGCCGGGAGCGTGCCGAGGGGGCCGACGGCGAGGGCGCCGCCGAACCCGAACGCGGACACGAATCCGCCGATCGCGGCGGTCGAGAACCAGTCGGCGTCGAGCGCACCGCCGAGGAAGCCGTCGAGGAGGTCGCCGAGTACCAGCGACACCAGCAGGAGGGCCAGCCCGACGGCTCCGATGATCAGGAACGTCGTCACACAATCCTCCACACTGAGCAGCAGTCTATGGCGGACTGTATCCACCGACCTCCTGCTCTGTCCGCGCTTTTATCGGCCTAGTCGAAGCTCCAGAGAAGAAGCTCGGTCGGTACGCCGGCACTGACCGTGAACTCCGGCGGCAGGTCCTCGCCGGCGGTGATCTCGAAGGCGTCCCCGGCGGTGAGCGGCTCGGCCATCCCGCTGCGCAGCAGAGCGCCGGAAGCGATGTGGAGATGGCGGAGACGAGCCTCCGGGAGGGTGATCTCGGCGGGGCCGTCGGTGCCGACGCGGCCGACTCGGAGCGACCCCACGTCCAGGCGGACCGCCTCGACCCACTCGCCCTCGACCGGGGTGACGTCGTGGACGGCGTACGCCGGGTCACCGGTGCTGCCCGTCACCCAGACCTGGATGAAGCGGGTGCCGGAGGCGGAGGCGAACTCGGAGTGGTCGACACCGTCGCCGGTGGTGAACACGGCGACCTGGCCGGGGGACACCGTTCCGGTGGCGCCGGTCGAGTCGGTGTGGGTCACCTCGCCGGAGATCGGCCAGGTGACGATCGTGACCCCGGCATGGTGGTGGTTCTCGAAGCCCTCACCGTTGCGCAGCAGGTGCTCGTCGTAGGTCACGATCGGGCCGAAGCCGACGCGACTGGGGTCGTAGTGGGGGCCGAAGGAGTAGGTGTGCCAGGTGATTCTTCCTGGCCGGAGGCCGGGTGGACGTTCCGTGAATCGGGCGGTTCCTCGGCGGATCTGGGCAGTCACAGTCATGATTGTGCCGTGGCGTTTCCCAAGTTCCCGACTGGCTTCGTGTTCGGCACTGCAGACGCCACCCGGCCGGGGGGCGAGCAGGATGTTGCGCTGCTTCAACGCCTCGGTGCGCCGGGATACCGGTTCGCGGTCTCCTGGCGTGAGCTCCAGCCGGGTGGGCGCGGTGTCTTCGATCCCGATGCCCGCGCTCGCTACGACCGCCTGGTCGACGAGCTGCTCGAGGCCGGCCTGCGCCCGTCGGCCACGCTCTACGCCGGCGAGCTGCCCGAGCCGCTGGCCGCCGACGGTGGCTGGCTCAACCGCGCCACCGTCGATGCCTTCGGTGAGTACGCCCAGACGGTCGCGGACCTGATCGGCGACCGGGTCCCGGAATGGGTTCCGGTCCAGGATCCCAACGTGGCCGGTTACCTCGGCTACGGCCTCGGCACGATAGCGCCCGGCCGGCGCGCCGGCTGGGGCGTCGTCGCGGCCATGCACCACCTGCTCCTGGCTCACGGCCGCGGCGTGCAGGTGCTGCGCGCCGCCGGGGTCGCGTCCGTCGGGTGCGCCAACCACCACGAGCCGATCTGGCCGCTCTCCGAGGACCCCGCCGACGTCGGCGCCGCCAAGCTCATCGACCTGGCCTGGAACGCGGTGCCCCTCGAGGCGATGCTGCTGGGCCGCTACCCCCGTGACCTCGCCGGTCTCGCCGACGACGTCGTGATGCCGGGCGACATGGCCGTGATCCGCTCGCCCCTGGACTTCTACGGGGTCAACTTCTTCGCCCCGCAGCGCATCGGTGCCTCGGCCGAGGGCGACGAGGTCCCGTTCCGGATGGTGCCGCTCGTCGGCTATCCCGCCACTGACACCGGCTGGGGTGTGGTGCCGACCGCCCTGCGGGAGTGGCTGATCATCACCCGATCCCGTTATCGCGCCGCGATGCCGCCGATCGTGGTGACCGAGTGCGGTGCTGCGTACGACGCTCCGGTGGTGGACGGCGAGGTCGACGACCAGGCCCGGATCGACTACCTCGAGGCACACCTGGAAGCGGTCTCGGCCGCGATCGAGCGTGGCGTCGACGTGCGCGGCTTCTACGCCTACACCCTGCTCGACCGCGACGGCTGGGAGGCGCCGTTCACCGGCAAGGACTGGGAGGACGGCGTCGGGGGTAAGTACGGCCTGGTCCACGTCGACGCCGCCGGGGTGCGGACGCCGAAGCGGTCCTTCGGGTGGTACGCCGAGATGGTCGCCGCCCACGCCGAAGGCGCACCCACCGGCTGAGCCGGCAGGCTAGAAGGCCAGCTTCTCGCCGATCGCCCTGATCGCGTCCATGTCGCCGGGGTGCGGCACCCAGGGGAGTGTGAGCGAGTCCTTGGACTTGTCGGTGTAGCGCGGGATCACGTGGAAGTGCAGGTGGAAGACCGTCTGCCACGCCGCCGGCCCGCAGTTGTTGAGTACGTTGACCCCGTCCGCCTGCAGCACCTCGACCGAGCGCTTCGCGACCGCCTGGGCGGCCTTCGCGGTCACGGCGTAGACCGCCGGGTCGGCCTCCAGGACGTCCTTGGTGTGCGTCTTCGGCACCACCACGGTGTGCCCCTCGGCAGCCGGGGCGATGTCCATGAAGGCGTACGTCTCGTCGTCCTCGTAGACCTTCGTCGACGGGATGTTGCCCGCGACGATGTTGCAGAACAGGCAGTCGGGATCGCTCATGCGAGGAAGGCTACAGCCCGGCGGCGACCTCGGTGCCCTGCTGGATCGCGCGCTTGGCGTCGAGCTCGGCCGCGACGTCGGCGCCACCGATCAGGTGCCAGTTGTCGCGCTCCGTCCACAGGTCGCGCACCGACTCCTGGCCGGCGCAGAGGATCACGTGGTCGACCTCGAGCGTGTGCGGCTCACCGTCGACGGCGTAGTGCAGTGTGACGGCGTCGTCGCCCGCCTCGATCTTGTCGTACGTCGCACCGCGGACCTGCTTGACGCCGTCCTGCTTGAGGTGGGCACGGTGGGCCCAGCCGGAGGTCTTGCCGAGTCCGATGCCGATCGGGGTGGACTTGCGCTGCAGCAGGGTCACCTGGCGAGCCGGGGCCTCGAGCACCGGCGTGGTGAGCCCGCCGCGGAAGGTTGCCGGGTCGCCGACGCCCCAGCGGGCCTTCCACTCGTCGAGAGTCTCGGGCTGGTGGGTCAGCCAGGCGGAGACGTCGACGCCGATGCCGCCGGCACCGATCACCGCCACCCGGCGGCCGGGGACGACCCGGCCGGCGAGCACGTCGGCGTACGTCACCACCCGGTCGTCCTCGGAGCCGGCGATCTGCGGGACCCGGGGCGTGACGCCGGTGGAGACGATGACGTGGTCGAACGGCTCCAGGTCGGCCGTGGTGGCCTCGGTGTCGAGGCGTACCTCGACGCCCAGCACCTCCAGGCGCCGGCCGAAGTAGCGCAGCGTGTCCTTGAAGTCCTCCTTGCCCGGCACCGCCATGGCGAGGCGGAACTGGCCCCCGATCTGCTGGGACTTCTCGAACAGGGTCACCGCGAAGCCACGCTCGGCGGCCGAGGTGGCGGCGGCGAGGCCGGCCGGACCGGCGCCGACGACGGCCACGGTCTGCTTGAGCTTGGTCGGAGAGAGCACCAGGGTCGTCTCGCGCGCGGCGCGCGGGTTGACCAGGCAGGAGGCCGCCTTGTTGGAGAAGGCGTGGTCCAGGCAGGCCTGGTTGCAGGCGATGCAGGTGTTGATCTCGTCGGTGCGGCCCTCGGCGGTCTTCTTGGCGAATTCCGGGTCGGCCAGCAGCGGGCGAGCCATCGAGACCAGATCGGCCTTGCCCTCGGCGATCGCCGACTCGGCGAGCTCGGGGGTGTTGATCCGGTTGGAAGCACAGACCGGGATGTCCACCTCGGCCTTCAACCGCGCGGTCATGTCCAGCCAGGCGCCGCGCGGGACCTGGGTGATGATCGTGGGCACCCGGGCCTCGTGCCAGCCGATGCCGGTGTTGAACACCGAGACGCCGGCGTCCTGGAGTGCGTACGCGAGGTCGATCGTCTCCTCCCAGGTCTGGCCGTCCTCGACCAGGTCGAGGATCGAGAGCCGGAAGATGATCGGGAAGTCGTCACCGACCAGCTCTCGCGAGCGGCGCACGATCTCGACCGGGAACCGCATCCGGTTCGCCGCCGTGCCGCCCCAGCGGTCATCGCGCTGGTTGGTCCGCTCGGCGAGGAACTGGTTGATCAGGTAGCCCTCCGACCCCATGATCTCCACGGCGTCGTAGCCGGCCTTCTTCGCCAGCGAGACGCTCTTGGCGAAGTCGGAGACGGTCGCGTCGACGGCCTTGTCGGAGAGGGCGGCCGGCTTGAACGGATTGATCGGCGCCTTGACGGCCGAGGCGCTGACCGAGAACGGCGTGTAGGCGTAGCGGCCCGCGTGCAGCACCTGCATCGCGATCGCGCCGCCCTCCTCGTGCACCGCGCTGGTCACCCGGCGGTGCTGGGCGGCGTGCAGCCGGGAGCTCATCTCGCTCGCGAACGGCTTGAGCCAGCCGCGCTTGTTGGGCGCGTAGCCGCCGGTGATGATCAGCCCGGTGCCACCGCGTGCGCGCTCGGCGAAGTAGGCCGCCAGCTTGGGGATGTCCCACGCGTGGTCCTCGAGGCCGGTGTGCATCGACCCCATCACCACGCGGTTGCGCAGGGTGAGCGACCCGATCGTGAGCGGGGAGAGCAGGGATTCGTACGCCATGGACGTATGCTACTCATGAGTAATAAGAAGCGGCCAGTGCCCGTCCCATTTGGCATTCCGGCGTACGAGCCGTGCGGCCAAGGCGGCGTCGCTGGCCGATCTGAAGGGCCTCGTCGCTGTGGATGGCGGTCGGGTCCTGGAGGGAGCGCCGGCGCGGGCGGATTCCGACCTCTGGCGCCGGGGTCATCGCCGGGTTATCCACAGGATCTTCCACAGGCTCTTGATTTCGGGTCGAACGATGATGCCTCGCTGCCTGGCGTCTCGCCCTATGGGGGCTATGACACGAGTCACGACGCGCGAGGCGATACGTCTGATCTGCGAGCTGCACATGATCGGGAAGGTCGAGGCGAACCGGGTGCTGACCGCCGGTCTCGGCAGGTCGGTCTGACCGACACCGACGCGATCCTCCGGGCATGGAACCGAGCTGCCCCGCCACGTCCGGAGACCGGACGGGACGGGGCAGCGTAGGGATCTTTGGGGTCTAGACCGCAGTCGGGGCCGGGAAGGTCGGGTACTCGACACCCGAGATCGACTGCACGGTGCGGACGACCTGGCAGGAGTAGCCGAACTCGTTGTCGTACCAGACGTAGAGGATCGCGGAGTCGCCGTCGACGATGGTCGCGTTGCCGTCGATGATCGAGGCGGCGCGCGAGCCGATGAAGTCGGAGGAGACCGCGTCGCGGGCGGTGGTGAAGTCCACCTGGCGACGCAGCTCGCCGGTCAGCGAGGCCTCGCGGAGGTAGTCGACGACCTCGTCCTTCGAGGTCTCACCCTTGAGCGAGAGCGACAGGATCGCGATCGAGACGTCCGGGGTGGGGATGCGGATCGAGTTGCCGGTGATCTTCGCCTTCAGGTCCGGGAGCGCCTTGGCGACGGCAGAGGCCGCCCCGGTCTCGGTGAGCACCAGGTTGAGCGGTGCGGAACGGCCCCGGCGGTCGGCCTTGTGGTAGTTGTCCAGCAGGTTCTGGTCGTTGGTGAACGAGTGCACCGTCTCGACGTGACCACGCACGATCCCGAAGCGGTCCTCCATCAGCTTCAGCGGCGGCACGATCGCGTTGGTCGTGCACGACGCGCAGGAGATGACCTTCTCGTCGCCGGTGAGGGTCTGGTGGTTGACGCCGTGGACGATGTTGGGGACGTCGCCCTTGCCCGGCGCGGTCAGCAGGACCTTCTTGATGCCCGGCTGCAGGTGCTGCGAGAGGCCTTCGCGGTCGCGCCACTTGCCGGTGTTGTCGATCAGGATGGCGTCCTTGATGCCGTACGCCGTGTAGTCGACCGTCGTCGGGTCGTTGGAGTAGATGAACTGGATCGGGTTGCCGTTGGCGATGAGCACGCCGTTCTTCTCGTCCACCGTGATGGTGCCGGCGAACTGGCCGTGGATCGAGTCGCGGCGCAGCAGCGAGGCGCGCTTGATGAGGTCGTCCTCCCCGCCCTTGCGGACGACGACGGCCTTCAGGCGCAGGCCATGGCGCGAGCCGGCCTTCTCGACGAGGAGTCGGGCGACGAGGCGGCCGATCCGGCCGAAGCCGTAGAGCACGACGTCCTGGCCGCCGTTGCGCTCGAGCTTGTTGTCGCCGGTGGCGCCGGCGAGCTTCTCGGCGACGAAGTCGTCGACGGAGAGGCCGCGCTCGTCCTCGGCGTACTGGACCGCGAGCAGACCCAGGTCGATCTTCGACGGACCGATGTCCAGCTTGGCGACCGCCTGGAGCAGCGGGAACGTGTCGGTGACCGAGAGCTCCTCGCCCTCGATCTGGCGCGCGAACCGGTGCGCCTTGAGGATCGAGATGTCGGACTTGCTCACCAACGACCGGCTGTGGACCAGGATGGTGACATCCTTCTCGCGGTAGAGCTTGCCGATGATCGGGATCATCGTCTCCGCGAGCTCCTCGCGGTGCTGCCAGTCGTTGAAGGTCTCGTCGGTGTCGCTCACAGCTCAACTTTCGGTTGCTCGGGAAGGCCTGGATCGGGCGGGGGACACACCCGGCCAGGCTCGATTATCGGTATCGCCAGAGCCCCGGCCACCTTGATCGATCCAACCGAGAACCGGTGGTCGAGCCTGTCGAGGCCACCCCACGAGGCGCAGTCGACGCTGCCGGTCCGAAACGACAGATCGCTCAGGGAGTGGCGGTCGCCGTCGGCTCCTCGGCCGGATCCTCGGTCGGCTCGACCGTCGCGGTCTCGGTCGGCTCGGCCGTCGGGGTCTCGGTGGTCGGCTCTGTGGCCGGCTCGCTGGGGGCCGTCGCGCTCGGCTCCGGTGCCTCGGAAGGCGTCGTGTCGCCGTTGTCCGTGTCGGGGCTGGGGACGACCTCGCCGTCGTCGTCTTCCGAGCCCTTCTCGGCGGGCTCCTCGCTGAACCCGGGATCCGTCCCGGTGTCCACGGAACCACCGACCGGAGTGCTCGGCGGCGTGCTGCTCTCGCCGTTGGTCGGCTCGGCCGACGGGGTCACCTCGCCAACCTTCGGTGCCTGCTCCTGGCCGGGCAGGAGGTCGGGATTGGCGGCCACGGCCACGCCTGCCGAGACCAGGACGACCGCCGCCGCGGCCATGACCGCGACCTTCCAGCGGCGCCCGGACGGCTGCTGAGGCTCAGCGAACGCGGGTGCCTGGGTGGGCAGGTCGGCGGTGTCGGTGGGGCTCAGGGGTGGCCGCGGGGCACGGGCGATCCCGCCGGTGAAGGCCGGCGGCGGCGCACCGATGGTGGTCTCCTGCTCCGAGGTGGCCGGGGCCGGCAGCAGGGTCCAGTCGCCGTTGGTGGCGAGGATGTCCGCGGCGGAGGGCCGGGCGGCCGGCGTCTCCGCCAGGCACGCCGCGACGAGCGGACGCAGGTAGACCGGACACAGGCTCAGGTTGGGCGACTCGCCCTTGAGGAGGTGTCCCATCGAGCCGATCTCGCCGCTGAACGGCCAGCGTCCGGTGGCGGCGACGAAGGCGACCAGACCGAGCGCCCAGATGTCCACGGCGCTGGAGAAGGTGCCGGTCTGGACCTGCTCGGGTGCCTGATAGCCGAAGGTGCCGACCGCCTTTCCGGTCTGGGTCAGTGCGGTGCCGTCGACGGAGCGGGCGATGCCCATGTCGATCACGCACGGGTCGGTGGCGCCGTAGAGGATGTTGCCCGGCTTGATGTCGCGGTGGACCAGCCCGACACGGTGCACCGCGGCGAGTGCCTCGGCGACCCCGGCGACCAGCTGGCGTACGTCGATCTCGGTCAGACGCTGGCCGGAGCTGACCAGCTTGCTGAGCGGTGGGTCGGCGACGTACTCGCTCGCCATCCAGGGCTGCGCGGCATCGGGGTCGGCGTCGAGGACCCGCGCGGTGAACCGGCTCTCGACCTTCTTGGCGGCCTCGATCTCCCGCTCGAACCGAGCGCGGAACCCCGGGTCGGAGGTGAGCTCGGGAAGGATCGCCTTCACCGCCGCCTTCATGCCTGTGGCGTCCTCACCCAGATAGACGACGCCCATGCCGCCGTGACCGAGACGGCCGGTGAGCGCGTACGGACCCATCTCGCGGGGATCGTTCGCGGTCAGCGGGCTGACCGAGGTGATCGGGAGGGACTGGGGGGATGTGGGGAATTCCCGAGACAACTTCTCTGCTCCTGTGCACCGGCGAGTGTGTCTCGGAGCGTATCGGACTCTGCGCCGCGATCAGGTCAGGCCGGGCGGAGGGTTCCAGACTCTGGATCCAGACTCTCCGGGGCCGGATCCTGCGAGGATGGCCGTCATGACTGAGTCGACGGAGAAATCCACAGTGACGCTGGGCCAGGGCACCGGCCCCCTTCGCGGGGTCAAGGTCGTCGAGCTGGCAGGGATCGGGCCGGGACCGCACGCCTGCACCATCCTCGCGGACATGGGTGCGGACGTGATCCGGGTCGACCGGCCCGGCGGCAACCTGCTCGGTGGCGGTGCCGGCGACCTGCTCACCCGCGGCCGCCCGAGCATCGCGCTGGACCTCAAGAACCCGGATGCCGTCGAGACCGTCCTGCGTCTGGTCGAGACCGCCGACGTGCTCATCGAAGGCCTGCGCCCGGGCGTGACCGACCGCCTCGGGCTGGGGCCCGACGCCTGTCTGGGGCGCAACCCACGCCTCGTCTACGGCCGGATGACCGGCTGGGGCCAGGAAGGGCCGCTGGCCCAGTCGGCGGGGCACGACCTCACCTACATCGCCACCACCGGCGTGCTCAACGGGCTCGGCCAGGACCGCGCCCGACCGCACTTCCCGCTCAACCTGCTCGGTGACTTCGGTGGCGGATCGACCTACCTGGTCATGGGCATCCTCGCCGCGCTCGTCGAGGCCAGGACCACCGGCCAGGGGCAGGTCGTCGACGCCGCGATCGTGGACGGCACCGCCCACCTCGCCACGATGATCTCCGGCATGCTCGCCTCCGGTGCCTGGCACGAGCAGCGGCAGAGCAATCTGCTCGACGGCGCGATGCCGTTCTACGCGCTCTACGACACCTCCGACGGTCGCCAGGTCGCGGTCGGCGCGCTGGAGGGCAAGTTCTTCGCCGAGATGGTCACCCGGCTCGGGCTCGACGGGATCTGCCCGGGGCAGTACGAGATGGAGCGCTACGACGAGATGCGCGACCTCTTCGCCAAGACCTTCGGGTCGAAGACGATGGCCGAGTGGGCCGAGATCTTCGAGGGCACCGACGCCTGTGTCGCCCCCGTCCTCACGCCCACCGAGGCTGCTTCCCACCCGCATCTGCGGGCCCGCCAGACGTACGTCACCCACCACGGCGTCACCCAGCCCGCCCCCGCTCCGCGGTTCAGCCGCACCGCCTCCACCTTGGGTTCGGGACCGGCGGCCAGCGCTGGTCAGCACACCCGCGAGGCCCTCGCCGCGTGGGGCATCGACGACGCGGACGCGCTGATCGAGAAGGGCGCCGCGTTCCAGGACTGAGGACCGGACCGCGGAGCAGAAACGGAAACGGCGCGGCGTACGACCCGGAGGTCGTACGCCGCGCCGTTCTCAGTGGCGCGGTTCGGCTCAGTCCTTGTGGACCAGAGCGGCAGCGCGGCGACGCAGGACCACGACGAGCGCGGTGCCGGCGGCGGCAGCACCGGCGAGCATGGCCAGCAGCGGCCACATCGCGGGCACGGGGGAGTCGCTCTCGCCGGCGAGACCGGCGTCGATGTTGGTCGGGACCTCGGAGTCGGTCACCGGCGCCTCGGAGGACTCGTCGGAAGCCGGCTCGGTCTCGTCAGAGGCCGGGGTCGACTCGGACGGGGACTCGGAGGGCTCCTCCGAGGGCTCCTCGGAGGGCGACTCGGACTCGACGGGCTCCGTCGGCGTGGGAGTCGGCGTCGGGGTCGGCTCCTCGACGGCGCAGTTCTGGAACCAGAAGACCTTGGTCTTGGTGTCGTTGCCGATGCTGCCCGGGGTGTGGATCGTGACCTTGGCGTGGAAGCCCTGCTCCGGGTGAGGAACACCGGTGGCGGTCAGGGTGTAGACCTCGCGACCGTCGAGACCGTCGTCGGTGCCGGCGCCGCTGGCGGCGTCCGCTCCCACGAAGACCTCGCTCGGGCCGTCGACGGTGAGCTCGCCGTCGTCCGTCGGCGAGTGCAGCTCGAAGCTGATCTCGGAGACGATCTCCTCGCCCTCGTCGAAGCCGTACCACTCGATCTCGAGCTTGCAGCCGACGTGCGGCTGGTTCTCGGGAACGTCGTCGATGTTGCCGTGCTGGATGACCTTGACCGTGCCGTTGTTGCCGGCCGGGTCGTCACCGGTGGCGAAAGCCGGGGCTCCTGCGAGCCCGGCAAGGGCGACGCCCGCGACAACCGCGCCGGCGCGTACGAAACTCAACACTGGAAAACCTTTCGAAGACCATCGACCGCACCCTGCGGTCCGCATGCAGCCTCAGCCACCGAAAGCGATGGGTGAGTGACCCCGAAATCGCTGTGGATGCTTCGCCGCCCCCACAGCTGCAGACGGCAGCGTAGTGACCCCGCGCACGCGCGTGGAAGCGGGGCGCTGCAGTGTTACCGAGCCGTTCCCCAATCGCTGATCTTCTGATTTGCTTGCAAAAGTTCGCGGTACAGGGTGTCGCAAACACGTACTCCCGGGTAACGTGGCCCACATGCATGTCGACGTACTGATCATCGGTGCCGGCGTCTCCGGCATCGGAGCCGCCGCACAGCTCCGCGAGCGCCTCCCCGGGAAGACGCTCGCGATCCTCGAGCAGCGCGATGCCAGTGGCGGCACCTGGGACCTGTTCCGCTACCCGGGCATCCGCTCCGACTCCGACATGTTCACGTTCGCGTTCAAGTGGCGACCCTGGGAGAGCGCGCAGGCGCTGGCCGACGGGCACCAGATCCGTGACTACCTGCGCCGGACCGCGAAGGACTACGGCGTCGACAAGCTGATCCACTACGGCCACAAGGTGACCGGTGCGTCGTGGAGCAGCGAGGACAAGCAGTGGACGGTCTCCGTCGAGACCGCCGACGGCCCTGCCGAGATCACCGCCGGGTTCCTGTGGAACTGCTCGGGCTACTACGACTACGCCAACGGCTACCAGCCGGAGTTCGCCGGTCTCGACGACTACGAGGGCACGTTCGTGCACCCGCAGCACTGGCCCGAGGACCTCGACTACGCCGGCAAGAAGGTCGTCATCATCGGCTCGGGCGCGACCGCCGTCACCCTGTTGCCCAACCTGGCCGGCGCCGGCAGCGACCGCGCCGAGAAGGTGACGATGCTGCAGCGCACCCCGACGTACATCCTCTCCCGCCCGGGCCAGGACGCGATCGCCTCGTTGCTGAAGACCGCGCCGTTCAAGCTGCTCGGCCGGCTGCCCTTCAAGCGCGTGCGCGAGAAGGTCGGTCACGAGACGGTCCGCTGGGAGAACATCCTTCTCACCGTCGGCACCTACCAGTTGGCCCGCCGCGCGCCCGGTGTCGTCAAGAAGGTGATCCGGGACCAGTGGATCAACGGGCTCACCGCCCGCGGCGGTCGCCCTGGGATGTCCAAGGACGAGGCGATCGCCTACGTCGACAAGCACTTCAGTCCGCCCTACAACCCCTGGGACCAGCGCATCTGCTTCGTCCCCGACGGCGACATGATGAAGTCGATCCGGGAGGGGTACGCCGCGGTGGTGACCGACCGGATCAAGACCTTCGTGCCGAAGGGCATCGAGCTCGAGTCCGGCGAGACGCTCGAGGCCGACATCGTCATCTCCGCGACGGGGCTCAACCTCCGGCTCTTCGGCGGTCTCGACTACACGGTCGACGGCGAGCCGGTCAGCCTGCCCGACCAGATGGCCTACAAGGGCCTGATGATCACCGGGATGCCCAACTTCGCCTACACGATCGGCTACACCAACGCCTCGTGGACGCTCAAGGCCGACCTGGTCACCGACTACGTGATCCGGCTGCTCGACTTCATGGGTGAGAACGGCTACGACGTCGCCTCCGTCTCGCGGGACCCCAGCGTCGAGGAGCGGCCGTTCATGGACCTGGCCTCCGGCTACATCCAGCGCTCGCTCGAGCTCATGCCGAAGGCTGGTGACCGGGCGCCGTGGGCCGCGAAGCAGAACTACCTCGTGGACATGAAGGCCCTCGGGGCACAGGTCGCCGACGGGGTGATCCGGTTCGGCTGAGCCGCTCCTGGCACCGGGCCTGTGATCCGTGCCTGTGATTACTGTGACAGGCGTTCCGGGCCCGGTGTGAAGTACGTGGGACTACGATGGTCCCACCATG
The DNA here is from genome assembly GCF_042798275.1 of Nocardioides sp. NPDC057767. Lineage (NCBI taxonomy): Bacteria > Bacillati > Actinomycetota > Actinomycetes > Propionibacteriales > Nocardioidaceae > Nocardioides > Nocardioides sp. NPDC057767. The sequence goes on from NZ_JBHVKJ010000001.1 coordinate 150,069, forward strand.
GATGGCAGGGCAGTTCGCTGGAAGCGTCACAACGATGACCGACGAAAGCGCATCGTCGACGCCGCGATCGGTCTGATCGAGACCGAGGGCGTCAACGTGAGCCTGCAGGCCATCGGCCAGGCCGCCGGGCTCTCCCGGTCCGTTGTCTACCGTCATTTCGCCGACCGTCGCGAGCTCGACCTCGCCATCCAGGCCGACATCCTCGCCGGCCTGTGGGCCAAGCTCTTCCCGGCGATGGAGCTGACCGGATCGATCCGGCAGATCATCTCCCGCACGGTGGGTGCCTACGTCAACTGGGCGCTCGAGCACCCGCTCCTGCACCAGGTCGCCGACGTCGACACCGCGCCGAACGGCACCGGGCCGCTGCAGCAGGGCCTCGACCGGATCGCGGAGCGGATCAAGGAGCTGATGCTGGCGGCGTTCGAGCTGGGTGGCGTGGAGATCTCCGAGATCGACAAGAAGGCTGTGGACCCGCTGATCTACGGCCTGATCGGGATGGTCTTCGGTGCCGTACGCCGCTGGGTCCATGTCGGCGAGGGCATTCCCGACGCCGAGCATCTGACCTCGGTCGTCACCGAGGCCGTCCTGGCGATGATCGACACCCGCGCGATGGCGTACGGGCTCTCGATCGACCACGACCAGCCGCTCGAGGACCTCTTCGGCTGACCGGTCCGGCTCAGCCGGGCAGCGTCAGGTCCGCCGGCACCACACGAGCCAGTGCCGCCCGGCACGCGATGATGCCCGGGGAGTCGGCGATGGCGGTGCGGGTGGCGGTGAAGACCGTACGCCGCGGCGACCCCGGTAGCTCGATGAGCCGCACCGCGGTGCGGTGGCGCACGCGCATCAGGTCGGAGAGCAGCGCGACCGCGTTGCCGGACTCGACCAGCGCGACGTGGGCCTCGACGTCGTCGGTCTCGTAGCGGACCTCGGGCTCGAAGCCCGCCCGCCGACACTGCTCCTCGATCCAGTGGCGCGACGCCGTTCCCGGCGGCTCCATCGCCCATGGGACACAACCGGCTTCGGAGAGGGAGGTGATGTTGTCCCAGATCGCCCCGGAGCCGCGGCGTGGGAGGGCGAGCCGGAGCCGGTCGGTGGTGAGCGGCTGACGATCGAGGCCGTCGAAGTGCGGTGCGCCGTGGTCGGGGTAGTGCTCGGCGACCACCAGGTCGAGCTCGCGCAGTGCGAGGTCGTGGAGCGCCTGCTCGGGCGCGCGCTGGGACAGCATCACCCGCAGGCGGGGGTGACGCCGGGTCAGGTCGGCGAGCGCCTGTGGCATGTAGGCGAGGGCGACGGACTGGAAGACGGCGACCCGCACCGTGCCTGCGGTCTCGTCGCCGAGCGAGGTGACCGCTGCCTCGGCCGCCTCGAGCCGGGCCAGGATCTCGGTCGTGTGCTCGACGAGCACCTCGGCCGCAGCGGTGAGCTGGACCCGTCTTCCCGCCTTGGTGAGAAGGGGGACACCGACCTCTCGCTCGAGCTGGCCGAGCTGCTGGGAGACCGAGGACGGGCTCTGGTGCAGGGCGTCGGCGACCTCGGCGAGCGTCCCGCGCGCGGCGAGCTCGGCGAGGAGCCGGAGGCGGCGGACGTCGAGCATGGCCATTCCTTCAGATCTGCTTACGAATAATCTCCAAGAAACATCGCTTTATCTTACGTGACTCCGGTCGCATACTCGGCTCTATGACCACCAATGACGCGCTCATCGCCGAGGTAGACCACCTCGTCCGCGGCTGGCTGGCGAAGGCTTCGACCAAGCCGGCCGCCCCGGCCGCACAGCGCCTCGCCGACGTACTCAAGGACCCTGCCGGGCTCGACTTCACCGTCGGGTTCGTCGACCGGGTGATCCGCCCCGAGGACGTACGCGTGGCGGCGGCCAGCCTCCGTGAGCTGGCCGGCAACGTACCTTCGTTCCTGCCCTGGCACCTGAAGCTGGGCGTGAAGCTCGGCGCTCTGATGTCGCTGGTCGCGCCCTGGTTCGTCATTCCGGTGGCGCGCCGTGCGCTGCGGCAGATGGTGGGACACCTGCTGATCGACGCCTCCGACGCGCGGCTCGGCAAGCAGATCGAGCGGATCCGCGAGCGTGGTGTCTCGCTGAACATCAACCTCCTCGGTGAGGCCGTCCTGGGCCAGAAGGAGGCCGACCGGCGCCTGGCCGGGATCCGCAAGCTGCTCGCGCGCGACGACGTCGACTACGTCTCGGTGAAGGTCTCCTCCCCGGTCGCGCCGCACGCGGTCTGGGCCTACGACGAGGCCGTCGAGCACGTCGTCGAGCGGCTCCTCCCGCTCTACACCTACGCCGCGACGTCTTCCGCTGCCGGGACGAAGAAGTTCATCAACCTGGACATGGAGGAGTACCGCGACCTCGACATGACCATCGACGTCTTCACGCGGCTGCTCGACCGTCCCGAGCTGGTCGACCTGGAGGCGGGCATCGTCCTGCAGGCCTACCTGCCCGACGCGATGGCGGCGATGATGCGCCTCCAGGAGTGGTCGGCCGCTCGGCGTGCGCGTGGGGGCGCGCCGATCAAGGTGCGACTGGTCAAGGGCGCCAACCTGCCGATGGAGCACGTCGAGGCGTCGCTGCACGGCTGGCCGGTGGCGACCTGGTCGACCAAGCAGGACTCCGACACCAACTACAAGCGGGTGCTGTCCTGGGCGCTGACGCCCGAGCGGATGGCCAACGTGCGCCTCGGCGTCGCCGGCCACAACCTGTTCGACGTGGCGTACGCCTGGATCCTGGCTGGTCAGCGGCAGGTTCGTGACTCGGTCGAGTTCGAGATGCTGCTGGGCATGGCAGAGGGCCAGGCCGAGGCGGTCCGGGAGACCGTCGGTGGTCTGCTCCTCTACGTGCCGGTCGTGCACCCCAAGGACTTCGACGTCGCGATCGCCTACCTCGTGCGTCGCCTCGAGGAGGGTGCCAGCACCGAGAACTTCATGTCGGCCGTCTTCGACCTCAACTCCTCCGAGGCACTCTACAAGCGCGAGAAGGAGCGGTTCGTACGCTCCCTCGCGGCTGTCGACGACTCCGTTCCGCCGCCGAACCGGACCCAGGACCGGCGCGAGCCGGTGGCCGACGCGCCGGTGTCCCGGCCTTTCGAGAACACCCCCGACACCGACCCGCACCTGCCCGGCAACCGGGAGTGGGGCAAGGCGATCATCGCCCGAGTGGGCTCCTCGACGCTGGGTGACCAGCTCGTCGCCGACCACACCGTGACCTCGGTCGAGGCCGTGGAGTCGGTGCTCGAGGGCGCCGTCGGCGCCCAGGCCGACTGGGGCCGCAAGTCCGGTGCCGAGCGGGCCGCCGTGCTGCGGGCCGCTGCCGTCGAGGTCGAGCGGCGCCGCGCCGAGTGGCTCGAGGTCGCGGCGTCGGAGTGCGGCAAGACGCTCGACCAGGGCGACCCCGAGGTCTCCGAGGCGATCGACTTCCTCAACTACTACGCGAGCCTGGCCGAGGAGCTCGACCTCGTGGACGGCGCGCGTCAGGTGCCCGTACGCCTCACCCTGGTCACCCCGCCGTGGAACTTCCCGCTCGCCATCCCGACCGGTGGTGTCGCGGCGGCGCTCGCGGCCGGGTCGGCAGTGGTGATCAAGCCGGCCCCGCAGGCCCAGCGCTGTGGCTCGGTGCTGGTCGAGACGCTGTGGGCCGCCGGGGTGCCGAAGGAGGTGCTGCGGCTGGTGCACGTGCCGGAGAACGAGGTCGGTCGCGCGCTGATCGCCTCGCCGCTCGTCGACCGGCTGATCCTGACCGGTGCGTTCGACACCGCCGAGCTCTTCCGCTCGTTCCGCTCGGACCTGCCGATGCTGGCCGAGACCTCCGGCAAGAACTCGCTGGTGGTCACGCCGGACGCCGACCTCGACCTCGCCGTCAAGGACCTCGTCTACTCCGCCTTCGGTCACGCCGGACAGAAGTGCTCGGCGGCGTCGCTGGGCATCCTGGTCGGCTCGGTCGCGAGCTCGCGCCGCTTCCGCGACCAGCTCATCGACGCGGTGACCTCGCTTCGCGTTGGTTACCCGACCGACCCGACGGTGCAGGTGGGCCCGGTCATCGAGCCCGCCTCCGGCAAGCTGCTCAAGGCTCTGACGACGCTCGCCCCGGGTGAGTCCTGGCTGGTGAAGCCGCGTCAGCTCGACGAGACCGGCCGGCTCTGGTCGCCGGGTGTGAAGACGGGTGTCAAGCGTGGCTCCGAGTTCCACCTGACCGAATACTTCGGTCCCGTCCTCGGCCTGATCTCGGCCTCCTCGCTCGACGAGGCGATCGAGATCCAGAACCAGGTCGACTACGGCCTCACCGCCGGCATCCACAGCCTCGACCGGGCCGAGATCTCGCAGTGGCTCTCGTCGGTGGAAGCGGGCAACGTCTACGTCAACCGCGGCATCACCGGTGCGATCGTGCGCCGCCAGCCGTTCGGTGGCTGGAAGAAGTCGGCGGTCGGCGCCGGGACCAAGGCCGGTGGACCCAACTACCTCGTCGGGCTCAGCGACTGGGTCTCGGCCCCGGCCACCGAGCTCGCGACGCCGTCCCCTGCCGTCCGGTCGCTCGTCGACTGGGCCGACCGGCTGCGACTGGACGAGATCGAGATGCTCAAGCGTGGTGCCGGCTCGGACGCGGTCGCCTGGGAGCGCGAGTTCGGTGCCGCCCGGGACGTCTCGCGGCTGACCGCCGAGGTCAACGTGCTGCGCTACTCGCCGGTGCCGGTCACCATCCGCTACGAGGGTGGCCCGATCGCTCACCTGCTGCGGGTTCTCGCCGCCGGTGTCGCCGCCGGTGCTCCGGTGACGGTCTCCGTCGCCGAGGCGCTCGACGAGGAGACCGCCTCGCTGGTGCGTGCCACCGGTGTGACCTTTGTCGTCGAGGACATGGCCGCATGGGCGTCGATCCTCTCCGGTCCGTACGCGCCCAGCCGCGTACGGCTCCTGGGTGGGTCGCGCGAGGTCTTCGCCGAGGCGAGCCAGGGCCGGGTCGACATCGCCCTCTACGCCCAGCCCGTCGTCGAGGCCGGCCGGGTCGAGCTGCTCACCTTCCTCCACGAGCAGGCTGTCTCGATCACCGCCCACCGCTTCGGCTCCCCGACGCCACTGGTGGACAACCTGTTCTGAGGTCGAGTCGGCTCGTTCTGACACAAATCGGCGCCGAGTCGGCTCGTCATGACGCGCCGACTCGGCGTTCTGGTCCTCAGCTGTCCAGGCCCAGCTTCTCGCGGGCGGCGGCCAGCTTCGAGGGGATGTGGTCGGTCGGCCACAGACCGTCGGCAGCGGCGTACTCCTTGAGGACGGCACGGGCGACCTGGCGCAGGTGCACCTCGGTCGGGCCGTCGACCAGGCCCATCACCGGGGCGGTGACCCACATCTTGGCCAGCGGCGTGTCCTGGGTGACCCCCAGGGCTCCGTGCACCTGGATGGCGCGCTGGACGATGTCGTGGAGCACCTTCGGGGTGAGGAACTTGATCGCACTGATGTCCTTGCGGCACTGCGCGTAGTCCTGCGTCTTGTCGATCAGCCAGGCCGTCCGCAGGACGAAGAGCCGGAACTGGGTGAGCTGGGCGTACGACTCGGCGATGTAGGTCTGGACGGTCTCGCGCTCGGCGAGCCGGCGGCCGCGGGTCACCCGGCTCAGGGCGCGCTCGCACATCATGTCGAGGGCACGCTGGGCCAGCCCGACGGTACGCATCGCGTGATGCACCCGCCCGCCGCCCAATCGCACCTGGGCGACCTGGAAGGCCTTGCCCTCCGCGCCCAGGAGCGCGGTGGCCGGCACCCGGACGTTGTCATAGTGGATATAGCCCTCCGAGCCCTCGGCGGCCGGCTCGTGGATGAGGGCGAGGCTGCGCTCGATGGTGACGCCAGAGGTGTCGGCCGGGACCAGGAACATCGACATCCCCTCGTGTGGGCCGGCATCCTTGTCGGTGTAGGCCATCACGATGAAGAAGGTCGCGTAGCGCGCGTTGGAGGAGAAGAACTTCCAGCCGTTGATCACCCACTCGTCCCCGTCGCGGACGGCGGTGGTCTCGAATCCTGAGACGTCGGCGCCGCCCTGAGGCTCGGTCATCGAGTAGCAGGAGAAGATCTCGCCGTCCAGCAGCGGCTGCAGGTACGTCGCCTTCTGCTCGGGCGTGCCGAAGTGGGCGATGATCTCGGCGTTGCCGGTGTCCGGGGCCTGAGTGCCGAAGACGACCGGAGCCCAGGTCGAGCGGCCGAGGATCTCGTTGAGCAGCGCGAGCCTGAGCTGGCCGTAGCCCTGCCCGCCGAGCTCGGGCTCGAGGTGGCAGGCCCACAGGCCCTGGTCGCGGACCTGCTGTTTGAGCGGGTCGACGACGCGGCGGTGCTCGTCGTCGAGCGGCTTGTAGTTGTCGTGCGGCCAGACCAGGTCGAGCGGCTCGACCTCCTCGCGCACGAACTCGGCGACCCAGTCCAGCTTCTTCTGGAAGTCGGGATCGGTCTCGAAGTCCCAGGTCATGACGTACTCCTGCTTTCAGCGAAGGGTGGTGGTGCGGGAAAGGGAGGCGGCGAACTCCATGAGCTCCAGGACGATGTCGCCGAAGCGGGCGACCCGCTCGTCGGCCTCGCCGTTGACGTGGCGCGCGACGCTCGCCTCCAGGACGATCGCGAGCTTGAAGCGGGCCAGGATGACGTAGTAGTCGATCTGCGAGACGTCGCGTCCGCTGACCCGCGCGTAGTGCTCGAGCATGTCGTCGCGAGACGGCATGCCGCTGTAGTCGAGGTAGCGGGCGTACTTCATCGCGTCGCCCTCGGGCGGCCAGCCGACCAGGACCCAGCCCAGGTCGAGCAGCGGGTCGCCGATCGTCGCCATCTCCCAGTCGATGATCGCCGCCAGCTCGGCCGGGGCACCGTGGCGGTACATCACGTTGGCGAACTGGTAGTCACCGTGCATGATGCCCGGTTCGAAGGTCCTCGGGGTGTGGTCGCGCAGCCAGGCGGCGGCCTCGTCCAGTCCGGGCAGATCGCGGAACTTGTACGCCGACAGGTGTGAGAGCCAGCGGTCGACCTGCCGCTCCAGGAAGCCGTCGGGCTTGCCGAAGCCCTCCAGCCCCTGGGCCTTCCAGTCGACCCTGGCCATCTTGGCGGCGCCGTCGGCGAGCTGGATCGCAAGCTCGCCTCGTGCCGCCAGGTCGGTGTCGAAGGGTGCGGCCCAGCCGCCGCCCATCGGGCTCCACCCGTCGACCAGGTCCATCAGGTAGAACGGCGCGCCGATGACGTCCAGGTCGGAGCTGACGCCGCGGAAGGTGGCGTGCGGGACGTCGGTGCCGCTGAGCGCCTGGAGCAGGCGGGCCTCACGTAGGAGGACCTTCGTCCCGGTCTCGACCTTGTGGCCCGACGGGCGACGCAGCGCCATCTTCGCGCCGCCTCGGGTGACTGCGTACAGCTCGTTCTGGGAGCCGCCCGAGAGGGGCGAGACCTCCGCCAGCTCGCCGGCGCCGGGCAGGCCCTCGGCATCCATCCACCTGCTGAGTGATTCGATGTCCATGCCTGGAAAGATAGTTACCCTCCTGGCAGAATACAATTACTCAGACCGCGAGACGAGACGAAGGAGCCTCCGTGCCACCCAGCCCGGCCAGTCCCCCGACGGCGGCGACCATGCTCGCCGCTCGCATCCACCGGCTCGGTTCGCCCGACGCGGTGCAGCTGGACACCGTCCCTCGACCCGCGGCGGGTCCCGGCGAACTGCTGGTCGCGGTGCATGCGGCGGCGGTGAACTTCCCCGACACGCTCATGATCGAGGGCCGCTACCAGACCGAGACGCCGCTCCCCTTCACCCCGGGTCACGAGTGCGCCGGCGTCGTCGCCGAGGTCGGCGCCGGGGTGACGGGATGGGAGGTCGGCGACCGGGTGGCGTTCCTAGCCCCCGGCACCTTCGCCGAGTACGTCGTCGCCCCTGCGGCCGCGGCGGTGCGGGTGCCGACCTCGGTCGGTTTCGCGGAGGCGGCCGCGACCTGGGTCTGCCACCTGACGGCGTACCACGCGCTGCGGTCGGTGGCGCAGGTCGCTGCCGGGGAGACGGCGCTCGTGCTCGGCGCGGGCGGCGGACTGGGGCTCGCCGCGGTCGAGCTGGCCTCGGTCCTGGGCGCCACCGTGGTTGCCGCCGCCTCCTCGCCGGAGAAGCTCGCGGCCGCGCGCTCCCGCGGGGCCGAGCATCTCGTCGACTACACCGCGGACGGGCTGCGGCAGGGGCTGCACGGCGCGATCGGCAAGGGAAGGATCGACGTGGTGCTCGACCCCGTCGGCGGCAGCCTCGCCGAGGAGGCGCTGCGCGAGATGCGATGGGGCGGCCGGTTCGTCACGCTCGGCTTCGCGAGCGGGGACATCCCACGGATCCCGCTCAACCTGGTGCTGCTCAAGGGTGTGAGCATCAGGGGCTTGGAGGTGCGTACGTTCCCCCAGCACGCCCCCGAGGCATCGGCCCGCGACCGGGCCGAGCTGACCGACCTGTGGGCCGCCGGACGGTTCCACGCCCTGGTCGGCGCGACCTTCCCTCTCGACCGGACGGGCGAGGCCCTGGCGTACGTCGCCGGCCGCCGGGCCGTCGGCAAGACCGTCATCACCGTGCGCCCCGGATGAGCACGTCGGGGTCGGCCCGCGCACAGGACCGACCCGACGCTGCCCGCTCCTCTCAGGCCAGCTGGAGCAGCATGCAGCCGGCCTCGGGACCACCCCCGACCCCGACGGCGGCGAGCGAGACGTCCTTGGCGATCTGCCGCTCCCCCGCCTGTCGCCAGAGCTGGGCACAGGCCTCGTGGACGAACCCATAGCCGTGGAGCCGCCCCGCGGAGAGCTGCCCACCGTGCGGGTTGATCGGTAGCCGGCCGTCGAGGCGGTAGTTCTCCTCGTCGTCCAGGAACGGCCCGACCTTGCCGTGCTCGGTGAAGCCGAACGCCTCGATCCACTGGGTGCACAGGTAGCTGAAGCCGTCATACAGGGTCGCGAAGTCGACGTCAGCAGGGGTGAGCCCGGTGGTCTCCCACATCGAAGCGGCGGCGTCGTGGGCGGCCATCGTGGTCAGGTCCGCACGCTGGTCCCAGCTGTGCCGCTCGTAGAGCGCCGCACCGGCCGCCGCGATGGAGATGGCCGGGTTGGCGAGCCCCGCGGACGCCTCGCGCCGCGACACGATGACCGCTGTCGCGCCGTCAGCCGGGATGTCGCAGTCGTAGAGCCCGAAGGGCCACGACACCATCCGGGCGCCCAGATAGTCCTCCATCGTCATCGGCGTGCGGTAGATGGCGTCGGGGTTGAGCCCGGCGTTGGCACGCGAGTTGATGACGAGCTTGCCGATCTGCTCGCGGGTGAGGCCGAACTCGTGCATGTAGCGCTGGGCGTACATCCCGATCCAGTTCGCCGGTGATGCCGCGCCGAACGGAACCCGGAACTCCGAGTGGCCCCCGGCGCGCACCGACTTGGTGGTCAGTGCCGCGGCCCGGCCGCCGGCCTGCGCGGTCGCCTCCCAGACCGAGCGGAAGCAGAGCACGTGGGTGGCCCGCCCCGAGGCGACCGCCGCGGCCGCATCGAGCAGGGTGCCGATCTGCCCGGAGGTCTCCACTCCGCTGACGTGCCACCGTGTGCGGAGCCCGAAGGCGTCGCGTACGTCATGGGTGATCGCGCCGACGAAGCCGCCCTCGGCGGCGACCGGGCCTGGGTAGCTGGCCACACCGTCGATGTCGTCGAAGGTGAGTCCGGCGTGGGCGACGGCTCGCTCGGCCGCCTCCAGGGCGAGGTCGATGCCGGTACGACCGATCCGGCGGCCGATCTGAGACTGTCCGACGCCGGTGATGACCGCGCGGTTCTCCACGAAACTCATGCCGTCACCGGCCGGAACATCGGGAGGGCGACGTCACCCTGCTGGTCGAACACGACCTCGACCGGCATGCCGACCTCGACCGCATCGACGTCGACGTCGACCAGGCAGGTGGTCAGCCGCAGGCCCTCCTGCTCCTCGAGCTCGACCATCGCCACGGCGTAGGGCGGCGGGAAGGCCGGGAACCACGGGTGGTGGTTGATGGAGTACGCCGCCACCCGAGCGCGCCCGGAGGCGACCTCGGGGGACACATCGCGGCTGCGGCACTTCCAGCAGGCACCGACCGGTGGGTGGATCCACTGGCGGCACTCCTGGCAGCGGTTGATGCGAAGCTCGTTCTCGAGCCCTCCGGTCCAGAACTCTCGCGAGTCGGGCGTGACCTCGGGGAGCATCCGCCCCTGTGGTTCTGTCATGAGTCCTCCGCCTATCGTACTTGTACTGACTGTCAGATAATCCACGCAACAGCGCGGAACCACCACGATCTTCCGATACATTCAGTCGTAAAAGTTGTGATCACGGCCACACTATCCCAACATCTATATGTACACTCAGTCAGAAATCGAGGTGCGGTACGCGCCTTCCAAGACGTTGAGAGGTAAGCATCGTGGTCGGTGTGATGAACGGAATCCGGGTTGTCGAGGTCGCGGCATGGACGTATGTGCCGGTGGCCGGAGCCCTGATGACCGAGTGGGGTGCGGACGTACTGAAGATCGAGCACCCGGAGGTCGGCGACCCCCAGCGCGGCCTGGTGACCTCGGGCCTGGTCCCGGCCGGCGGCGTCTCGCACATGTTCGAGCTGCCCAACCGCGGCAAGCGCAGCGTGGCGCTGGACCTGAAGACCGAGGAGGGCCACGAGCTGCTCATGAAGCTCGTCGCCACCGCCGATGTCTTCCTCACCAATTTCCGCCCCTCGGGGCGCAAGAAGCTGCGCATCGACGTCGACGACGTGCGCGCGGTCAACCCCAACATCATCTACGCCCGCGGCTCGGCGGCAGGCCAGCAGGGCCCCGAGGCGGAGCGCGGCGGCTACGACCTGACCTCCTTCTGGGCGCGCACCGGCATCGCCTCCAACGTCAGCCCCGACAGCCTCGGCTTCCCTGTGACCATGCCCGGCCCGGCGTTCGGCGACGTGCTCGGCGGCCTCGCGCTCGCCGGCGCCGTCAGCACCGCGCTCTTCCACCGCGAGCGCACCGGGGAGGCCATCGAGGTCGACGGCTCGCTGCTCGCGACCGGCGCCTGGGCGATGGGCGGCACGATCGCCGGGGCACACGCCTTCAACCAGAAGGTCTACCCCAAGCACACCCCCGACCGCGCCCCCAACCCCCTGGTCAACTCCTACCGCACCGCCGACGACCGCTACGTCACCCTGGTGATGCTGGAGTCCGACCGGTTCTGGCCCGAGCTGACCACCGCCCTCGGGGTGCCTGAGCTGATCACCGACGAGCGGTTCGACACCCATGCCAAGCGCGGGAAGAACCACGTGGAGGCAATCGCCGAGCTCTCGGCGGCGTTCGGGAAGAAGACGTACGCCGAATGGGAGCCGATCCTGGAGAAGCTCAACGGCGCCTGGGCCAAGGTCCAGCACCCGATCGAGGTGGTCGAGGACCCGCAGATCGTCGCGAACGGCTACATCGCCGACCTGGAGGACCACAACGGCACGCCGTTCAAGCTGGTCTCATCGCCGGTGCAGTTCGACAACGCGCCGGGCGAGACCCGCCGCTCCCCCGAGCACGGCGAGCACACCGACGAGGTGCTCGGCGAGATCGGCCTGTCGATGGAGGAGATCATCGAGATGAAGGTCAGCGGCGCGATCCTCTGAGCCGGGTCAAAGGCGGGAGGAGACTGGCCTCCTCCCGCCTTTGCTCACACCGCGTCGGGGTTGCGGACTTCCAGCCCGAGGAAGCGGCGGGCGTTGTCACCCATGAAGTCGTAGGTGCGCTTGACGTCCATGCCCTCGGCGTACTTCCAGAAGCCCTTCGGCTCGGTCAGGCCCTCGGGGTGCGGGAAGTCGGAGCCGAACATCACGCGGTCCCAGCCGACCGTCTCGACGACGTCGGCGACCGAGCCCTCCCAGAACGGGCTGATCCAGATGTTGCGGCGGAAGACGTCGACGGGATGCTCGGGGAACGCCTGCGGCATCTTCTTGTAGAAGTCCTCGTAGTCATGGAAGAGCGGGTGCAGCCAGGCGCTGCCGTTCTCCACGCTGGCGATGCGCAGCTTCGGGAACCGGGTCAGGGTGCCGTGGCAGATCAGGCTGGTGATCATGTCGGTGATCTCGCGGTGGCCCAGGGCGATCCACCTGAACGAGCTCATCTCGGTGAAGACCTTGCTCTCCGGCGGCTCCCACATGTTGATGTAGGAGTCCAGCGGCGGCTGGCTGGCGTGCAGTACGACCGGCAGCCCGGCGGCCTCGACGGCGCGCCAGAACGGGTCGAACTCCGGGAGCGCGGGCGAGCGCCAGCCCTTCCAGTCCCGCACCGGCGCCGGCTTGATCAAGATGACCTTGGCGCCGTTGGCCAGGACGTACTCAAGCTCCTTCATCGCCTCGGAGAGGATGCCGAGGTTGATCACCGGCGTCATGAACAGCCGGTCCTCCTGGGTGAATCCCCACGTCTGCAGCATCCACTGGTTGAGGGCGTGGATCATCGCCGCGCACAGCTCGGGGTCATCGGCCGCGGAGTGCTCGACGAGGTTGGCCAGGGTCGGGTAGACCATCGCCTGGTCGACCCCCTGCCGGTCGAGCGCGTCGATTCGCGGGGCAGGCGCCCGGAAGGAGGGCGCGGACTCGATGATCTGCTCGCGGGCCATCTGCGTGAGCGTCTTGCCCTCGCGGTTCTCCGCGGCGAAGAACTTCTCCCACGCACCAGGTGCCGCGACCCGGTCGAAGGTCGGGTTGGGGATGTAGTCGCGAATCTGACCGAGGATCGAGATCCGGGTCTGCCGGCCGACCTGCACGAACTGGACGGCCGAGGCGTATTTCTCGGGCAGATACCTGGTCAGCGCGTCGGGCGTCTCGTACATGTGCGAGTCGGCGTCGAAGATCGGCGCGTCCTTGAACTGGTCGGCGTCCTGGCCGGGCGCGACGGGAACGGGTTGCGACATGGCGATCCTTTCGAGGTCAACACCGGTACGACTGAGGCTAGGTGCAGTTGACACAAGTGTCAACTGGCTTCAGACCCCGTTCCCCGAGCGACATCTGGACATGCCGGGCGACATTGTTGACTTTTTCGTCAACTACGGAGTTCAATGACAAGGCCGACCGCCACCGCCGGTCCGAGCTCCGCCGGCCTCCGTGCTGCCGTTGAACTCCACCGGTGAGGTCCGCGGCGTTCCCATCCGGACCGGACCTGGAGAACCAACATGAACAGTCGACGCCTCTTCGCCGTCGCAGTGGCCGTGACCAGTCTTGCGCTGTCGGCCCTGGCGACGCCCCCGACGAGTGCTGCATCGCCCACACCCACCGACGGTGGTTACACCTCCTCGATCACGAGGACCGAACACGTCACGACCCGCTACGGCAACAGGGTCACCATCGAGCTCGAGCTGCCCGCGATCGACGGCAGAGCCGCACCCGGGAGGTTCCCGGTGGTGGCATGCCTCTGCTACATCACCGACGTGGACACCGAGGGACTCTCGCTTCCCAACGGTCAGATGTCCGACTTCGTGAGAGCCGGCTATGTCGCCGCCACCGTGCGTGTCTCAGGCAGTGGCACGAGCGAGGGAGGCCCGTGGAACCTGGCCGACCCGAAGTGGCAGCGGGAGAACTACGACGCGATCGAGTGGCTCGGCACGCAGCCGTGGTCGACCGGAAAGGTCGGCACCGTCGGCGAGTCGGGCAACGGGATGAGCCAGATCTTCACGTCCCAGCTGAGGCCACCACACCTGACGACGATGATCGTGACGGCATCCGGAGCGGACAGCTATGACACCTTGATGCCCGGTGGCATGGTGAGCCTCCAGATCGCAGCGTTCGCCTGCGGCATCCCGGGTGCGGCGACGAACCTGCTCAACGGGCTCCCGGTGCCCGTGCTCAACAACTCGCGTCCAGCGGTCTCCGTCGACGAGGTCAAGTACCTGCTCGAGGCGAATGCGAAGAAGGTCCGCAAAGGAAACAACCTCAAGCCCTTCTGCCCGCTGACGCAGGGCTGGTACCAGCACCGGACCAGGGACTCCTTCTGGCGGGGCGGTCCCCTGGCGAAGGTCGACAAGGTCACCATCCCCGTGTGGGCCTGGAGCGGCTGGGACGACATCTTCAACCGTGCGATTCCCAACCTGTACGGCACCGTCGGCTCCCAGCAGAAGATGCTGGCGATGGGGCTGAACTCCCACGAGGCGCCCGGAGGCTCCTTCTTGGTCCCCGACCCGGCGGGCGGCGACGGCTTCGACCAGCACAAGCAGGCCATCGAGTGGTTCGACCATTTCCTCAAGGGCAAGCAGAACGGCATCGTCGAGCGCGTCAGGAGCGGACGCTTCGAGTACTACCTCAACGGGGCCTGGACCTGGCAGAGCGCACCGACCTATCCGATCCCAGGCACCGACTACACGAACTACTACCTCGACGGCGACGCAGGGATCTCGCGCCGGAGCGGCGCCGTGAGTGTCGGCAAGGCACCGACCGAAGACGGTTCGGACACCTACCTCTACACGCTCGCCGACGGCCTCAAGCAGTTCGCCACCGGACCGACCGAGCTCACCGACAACCTGGTGAACCCGGTCGACCCCAACAACGCGACGAACGACAACGCGGTCTTCAACAATCTCACCAACGGCGATCAGCGACTCGGACTCGGCAGCGACACGGTGAGCTACCTGACACCACCGCTGACGCGCGACGTCGAGGTCACGGGGCCGATCTCGGCGAGCCTCTTCGCCAAGACCAGCTCGCCCGACACCGACTTCGTGTTCCGGATCGCAGATGTCTTCCCGAGCAGCCCTGCGAAAGAGGCCCAGCCGGGCTTCTGGAAGTTCGTCACCTCGGGAAACCTCCGTGGCCAGTTCCGCAGCTCCTTCACCGGCTACCAGAAGCTGACGCCGATCCCGAAGGGAGCGGTGGTCAGGTACGACATCGAGGGCTACCCGACGTCGTACCTGTTCAAGAAGGGGCACCGGATCGCCTTCACCATCCGCTCCTCGAACGCGCCCCGGCTCATGCCGAACACGCATCCGGCGAAGGTGACCATCATGCACGGACCGTCCTACCCGAGCTCGGTCAAGCTGCCGGTCATCCCGGCCGGCCTGACCACGCCGATCGAGGTCGACTAGAGGCTGGTACGGCCGGCGGCGCGATCCTCAGGTCGACAGGATCGTGACCGCGGCCGTGCCGGGGGCGCCGTACAGCTGGGCGTAGCCGACCTTGGCGCCCGCGACCTGGCGGCCCCCAGCACGGCCACGCAGCTGGTTGGCCAGCTCGTAGATCTGCCGCAGCCCGGAGGCACCGACCGGCTCGCCGTTGGCGAGCAGGCCGCCGTCGGTATTGACCGGGAGTCGGCCGCCGATCTCGGTGGCACCTTCAGCGATGAGCTGCTCCTGCTCACCGTCGGCACAGAAGCCGTTCTCGGCCAGGTGGATGATCTCCGAGCCCGCGTCGGTGTCCTGCAGCTGGATCACGTCGACGTCCTCGGGGCCGATGCCCGCCTGCTCATAGGCCGCGTTCGAGGCGTACACCGTCGGGCTCGGGACCGACTCCAGCGGCAGCGACGGGCTGAGCAGCTCGAAGGCGCCCTCCCGGCGGGAGAACAGGGTGCTGGCGCGCAGGTAGATCGGAGTGTCGGTGTACTTGTGGGCGATGTCGGCGCGGCAGAGCACCACGGCCGCCGCGCCCTCGTCGGGGCCGCAGTACATGTATTGCCGCAGCGGCCAGTTGAGCACCGGCGAGGCGAGGATCTCCTCCTCCGCGATCGGTTTACGCCGCCAGGCGTGCGCGGTGCGCTCGCCGTTGCGGAAGGCCTTCGCCGCCACCTTGGCCAGGGTCTCGTGGCTGATCTGGTGGTCGTGCATGTAGCGGTTGATCTTCAGACCGAAGAAGTGCGTGGTCAGGAAGAGCCCGGCCTCGCCGTACCAGTTGGGCAGGCCGGAGACCGAGGGGTGATCTGAGAAGGCGCCGCGCGGGTGCTTGTCGAGGCCGACGGCCACGGTGAGCTCGTGGTCGCCGAGCCGGATCGCGTTCGCCGCCTGGGCCAGCACGGTCGCGCCCGAGGCGCAGCCGGTGAACGTCGCCCGAGCGGGGATGCCGGTCATCCCGAGCAGGCCGGTGATCGCCTCCGGGTTCTTGACCTCCATGCTCGAGGCCCACAGTGCCTGTACGTCGCTCCAGCCGACGCCGGCGTCGGCGAGAGCGTCGATCACGGCGTCCTCGCCCATCTCCAGGGCGGACTTGCCGTCGTAGCGGCCGAAGGGGTGCAGCCCCACGCCGATGATGGCGACCTCGGGCTCAGTCATCGGTTGCTCCCGTTCCCGCGTCGGCCACCGGCGCGAACGCGTAGATCATCGTCTGGTTGCCCGCGGCGTCGGTGCCGAAGGGCACGATCCGAAGCTCCATCGGCTGCCCGATCGACAGCATCGAAGGGTCGGGCTCGGTGAGCCGGGCCTCGATGCGCAGCGCACCGGGCAGCTCGACGTATCCGACCGAGAACGGCTCGAAGCTCTGGGGGTCGTCATCACCTGCATACGGCGGGGCCGGCGGCCGGAACCGCTGGGTGGTGAAGGCCCACAGCGTGCCGCTACGAGGCAGCTCGACCTTCTCCAGCTCCTCGCGCACGCCCCCGACCAGGCGGTGGCTGCGGTAGGGGAAGACGAGCTTCCCGTCGGAGGAGCGGCCGGCGATCAGAGCGGGCTGGTCGGTCGGCCAGGTGAACAGGTCCTCTGCGATGGGCACCTGACTCATGGGGCATTTCCTTCCCGGGCGCGGACCCGTGACGGTGACGGAATCGGGATCGTCCTGACAACCAAGTAGAGCAGCAGTTGACACTTTCGTCAACAAGGTTGTCAAGCCGGATCGGCGGGACGGCGCACCTCAGACCTGGGGCGGGTCACCAGCTCGGCGACCACGCCGTCGGGGTCAGTCAGCACGACCACCGTGAAGCCGCCGGTCGGGGTGTCGACCATGGGGATGAACTCCGGTTCGGCGACGCTCCACCCGAGCCCGCGCAAGCGCTCGACCGCGCCGGACACGTCCTCGACGGCCAGGGCGATTCGATACAGACCCTCGGAGTTCGCACGCATGCCGTGCGGAACCGCGTCGGCGTCGAGATCGAACTCGAGGGAGAACGTCGGATCCTCGGCCACGCCGAGCGAGACCCCGTCAGGACGTACGTCACCGACCACCCGCCAGCCGAGCTCCGCGAACCAGGCGATCGTCCGGTCCAGGTCGGTGCTGACGAGGCGAGCATGAGAGAGCCTGCCGCCATCCCGTCCCTCGCGCGGCTCCGCACCCGGGTCGATCTCGACGATCTCGACCGGAACCCCGTCAGGACCTTGGGTCAGTACGCCCTTGCGCGACCGTCCGCGGACATAGACCTCGATCGGGTCGGCGTCCACCCCGGCCGGAAGGTCAGCCACGTCTGCGACCCGGATGCCGAGGCCGGCGAAGCCCGCCGCATGGCCGTCGGACAGCGCGGGACGCGGTGCGGTCGCGGGCTCCTGCCATTCGACGAGCTCCACGGCCGGCGCCGCGCGCGGGCCGCGGGCGTCGTACTCGAACCAGGTGTCGGAGACGGTCCGTCCCGGGATGCCGAGCGCGCTCCCGTCGGTGTCGTCGCTGGTCGAGCGCATCCGCAGCGTGAACCCGAAGCGCTCGTAGAAGGCCGCGGACCCGGCAGCGTCACGGGTGTTGACGTTGCAATGCAGGACTGCGTGCACGCCGGTCGTTGTGGGCGGTGGCTGCGATCGATCGCTCATGGCTCCTCGATTCGGACGGAAGTAGTTGACACTTTCGTCAAGATACTACTCCGAGCGCCGCCCTTTGCGCGCGAATCGACCATGGAAAGACGCACGGAGGGCGCCGCCGATGTCGGCGACGCCCTCCGTGCGCATGCAGTTCAGCTGGTCCGCGGGAACCGGAACAGCTCCCGAGCGTTGGTCTCGGTGATCTTGGTGACCTCGGCGTCGGGCACGTCGGCCAGCACCTCGGCGGCCCGCTTGCGACTGTTGGGCCAGTTGGAGTCGGAGTGCGGGAAGTCGATCTCCAGCATCATCTTGTCCACGCCGATGACGTTGCGGTTCTTGACCCCGAAGTCGTCGTCGATGAAGCAGCCCCAGATGTGCTTCTGGAACAGGTCCGAGGGGCGGGCGTCGAAGTCGATCGGCTGGTAGTAGCGGTGCCGCTCCCAGACGAAGTCGCAGCGCTCCAGGATGTAGGGGATCCAGCCGATGCCGCCCTCGGCGAGGGAGAACTTCAGGTTCGGGTGACGCTGCAGCGCCCCGGAGAAGAGCAGATCGGTGGTGCTCCACATCAGGTTGGACGAGAACAGCGTGATCGCGACGGCGAACGGGGCGTCAGGCATCCGCTGCAGGCCGTCGGCGGTCGCTTGCATTCCCGAGAACGAGAAGCCCGGGACGTACGCGCTGGAGCCGAAGTGCATCGAGAGGACCATGTCGGTCTCCTCACACAGCGAGAAGAACTCGTCCCATTCGCGGCTGTGGAAGCTCGGCAGGCCGAGCGGCACGGGGCTGTCCGGGAACGAGACCGTTCGCGCCCCCTTCGCCGCAACCCTGGCGACCTCGGCCTTCATCAGCTCGATGTCCCACAGCGGCAGGATCGCCAGCGGGATGTAACGGTCCGGCGCGGTCGCGCACCACTCGTCGATGTGGAAGTCGTTCCACGCCTGGACGCACAGGAGCGCCAGCTCCTTGTCGGGGGCACGGAAGAACGTGCCACCACCGAAGCCGGGGAACGACGGGAAGCAGAGCGCGGACTGGACGCCGTCGGTGTCCATGTCCTTGACCCGGGCAGCCGGGTCGTAGCAGCCAGGGATCATGTCCTCATAGCGCACCGGGTCCATCCCCCACTCCTCGGGAGGCTTGCCCGCGACGGCGTTGAGGCCGATGGTCGGCGAGACGATCCCGTCGTAGTGCCACAGGTGCTTGCCGTCGGTCTCGATGATCCGCGGCCCCTTCTCCCTGAACTTCTCCGGGAGCCGGTCCTGCCACACCCGTGGGTGCTCGATCAGGTGGTCGTCGACCGAGACGATCTGGTGGTGGTCCTGCAGTGGCATCTTTGCTACTTCCTCTCGCTCCCCGTCGTGCAGATGCGATCGAGCGTATACCCTATTTGACAGTTGCGTCACCACTAGATACAGAGGCGATCGAGATGACCCTGCCCGACCCGGACGAGCTGCTGACCCGAGAAGACGAGGACGACCATGACCTGCTCACCTACGGGGAGGCCGGCGTACGTCTTCAAGAGGCCGTGAGGGCCCAGCGAGACCTGGTGAAAGGCCTTGCTGACGAGGGATCGAGCGAATTGGCGGTTGCCCGGGCCCGCCTCGGCGAGCTGGAGGAAGCGGCCGCCCGCAACGCCCGTCAGCCGATCAACGACGAGAACTTCGAGCGCTTCTTCGGCTACCGAGGGAAGGCCGTACGCAACACCTGAGCCGCGTACCCGCGGGCGTCGATAGCCAGAGAATCTGGCGTAATCGTCAGTTTCGCGGCCGCCGGCCGTCAACCGCGCGGAGCCCGATCCGGCCTCTCGTGACGGACGCCGAAGTCCATGTCCGCCATGCTTCCGATCGGCCGCACGTCCCGTCCGAGCCACGACGGCCTCGCCACGTGGCCCTCGGCCGGCCTGGCCCAGTCGACCCAGTCTCCCCAGTCGGCGCGAGACAGCGGGTCAGCCACCTGGCCTCCCGCTTCTGCCAGGGCGGCGCGGTGGCGCTGGTTGAACAGCTTCATCTCCTGCACCGTCCACCAGTCCGACTCGGCGGCCCAGCGGCCACCACCGGCGTACTCGATGATCTGCAGGGAGGGGAAGTCGATCGGCGCGCCGCCGGCCGGGTTGTCGGCGCGGTTGACCACCTGGTAGACGACCCGGGTTCCGTCGATGGCGTACCACATCAGCGGGGAGTAGACGTGCGCCGCGAACGACATGGTCCCCTCGAGGAACCGCTGGATCTCCGCGGGTCCCCGGAACGTGCCCCAGAAGTGGTCGTTGTACGTCGCGTCGTCGGTGAACAGCCGCGACCAGGCAGCCCAGTCCTCATGCACCGGGCCGGTGACGAAGTAGTTCCGGAAGGCCTCCTCTATCTCGGGGCGCGGTGCCGTGTTTGCATTGTCCATCGTTTGCTCCTCGCTCTTCTTGACAACCCTGTCTGACATGAATGGTCAGGTTGTGGGACGGTGACTGGCGTCGATTCGGGCCTGAATCACATAGTGGCCAATGACACACACCGCGCAAATCTGACATACCGTATCCTCATGACCGTGCCCCGTGGACTTCAAGAATCCTCGACGTTCCCTGACGCTGACCTGGCCACGCTGCTGGAGCTGGAGCAGATCGAGCCGGACATCTTCCGGGCCAACCTGGTCTTCGAGGATCAGTGGCATCTCTACGGGGGGCAGGTCGCCGCGCAGGCGCTGATGGCGGCCGGTCGCACCGTGACCGAGGAACGCCGGCCGCACTCGCTGCACGGCTACTTCCTGCGGCCCGGCGATGCCTCGATCCCGACGATCTTCGTCGTCGACCGTGACCGTGACGGCCGGTCCTTCTCCGCCCGCCGGGTCGTGGCTCGGCAGAACGGGAAGGTGATCTTCTCGATGGCGGCCTCGTTCACCGGCGGCGGCCCCGACCTCAACCGGCAGGCGCACGAGATGCCGCAGGTGCCAGCACCGGAGGAGTGCCCGGTCTGGGAGATCCCCCGGATGTTCTCCCTGGTCGGCGCCATCCCGCCCGCTCCACCCGGGCGGCGCAACAGCGCCTGGCCGAGCACGTTCTGGGCTCGCAGCCGCGACGGGCTCGGCGACTCGCCCCTGCTCAACGCGTGCGCCCTCACCTATCTGTCCGACGTCAGCGGGGCCGTCGACCACTTCGAGACGCCGGGCTGGGACGGCGCCGCCAGTCTCGACCATGCCGTCTGGTTCCACCACCCGACACGAGTGGACGAGTGGCTGCTGTCCCACTACACGCCGCAGACCGTCGCCGACGGCCGCGGCCTCTACACCGGCTCGATCTTCGACCAGAGCGGCGCAGTCGTGGCGTCCATCGCGCAGGAGGGCCTCTACCAGAGGGTCGGCTACCAACCGGCGACCCGCGGCCAGTAGCGCTCTGTTCACGCTTCCACCCGGACCCAGCCGCCATCATCGGAGGAGCGGCGAGCGGCGTCCACGATCGCCAGGCTGAGCAGGCCGTCCTCGAAGCTCGGCGCCCTGGTCGCTCCACCGTGGAAGGCCGGGAGCCAGTCTTCCAGCATCAACGCCATCGCCCGGCTCGCGTGACCGGCGAGCCCCTCGGGGAGCTGCTCGGGATGGGCCGGCTCACGCTCCGCCGGCACGAGTGGCGCGAGGGCCTCGTCGCTCGGGCGGCCCGCCGCGTACGCCGTCGAGCGGAGCGTGCCGTCGCCGATGATGGTGCCTTCGGCACCGAGGAGCTCGAGGCGGTAGTGGTCGGCGTGCGCGCCCATGACCGACACGCTCAGCACGCCGAGCGCCCCGGACTCGAACCGCAGCAGGACGGCGGCGGTGTCGTCCGCGGTGACCGCGAGGATGCTGCCGTCGGGCAGCCGTCGCTCGGGCTCGCTCGTGCGTACGTCGGCGCAGACCTCGACCGGACGTCCCAAGAGGTGAGGGACGAAGTCGAGGTCGTGCACGAGCATGCCCGCCAGGTAGCCGCCACCCTGCTCGCGGTCGTACATCCAGGCCGCCTGCGGAGGCCTGCTCGGATGCCAGTACGACGCGGCGCGGCTGACCCGGGCCAGGTACGGCTTCCCGAGGAAGCCGCCGCCGACCTGCTCGGCGACCGCGAGCCAGTCCGGGTTCCAGCGGTTCTCGAAGCAGCAGGCGGTCGGCCGGCCCGCCTCGGTCGCGGCCTTCACGAGCGTCCGGGCCTGGTCGAGGTCGTCGGTGAGCGGCTTCTCGCACAGCACCGCCTTGCCCGCTTCGAGAGCCGCGAGGGTGATCTCGGCGTGCAGCGCCGTCGGGGCGGCCACCGAGATCACATCGAGGTCGTCACGGCGTACGAACTCGCGCCAGCTCGTCGAGGTGTCCTCGATGCCCACCCGCGCCGAGACCTTGGCGAGCCGTTCGGGCGTACGGGCACAGAGCGCGACCGGGTCGAACCCGTCCGCGGCCCGGAAACCGGGCACCTGGACGTGCGCGCCCCAGCCGATCCCGACGATTCCCACTCGCAGGTCCATCCGACTGCTCGTCCCCTTCTGGGTCAGCGGGTGCTGAGCAGCATCGACCCGGCGACCGGACCGCCGCCGACACCGACGACCGCGACGTCGGGGTCGTTGCCGACCTGGCGCTCGCCGCCCTCGCCCCAGAGCTGGACGCAGGCCTCGTGCAGGAAGCCCATGCCGTGCAGGCGGCCGCCGGAGAGCTGGCCGCCGCTGGTGTTCAACGGCAGCTCGCCCTCGAGCGCGATCCGCTCCCCGCGCTCGATGAGCTTGCCGACCTGGCCGTGCTCGGCGAAGCCGAGAGCCTCCAGCCACATCACCGTCAGGAAGCTGAACCCGTCGTAGAGCTGTGCGACGTCGACATCGGCCGGCGTCAGCGAGGTGTTCTTCCACAGCTCGGCGCCGGAGTCATGGGCGGCCATCGTGGTCAGATCCGTGCGCTGGTCCCAGGTCGCCCGCTCGTACATCGCCGGGCCCACCGACTCGACGGTGAGCGGGTGGCGCGGCAGACCGGCGGCCGCGTCCCGGCGGGAGATCACCACCGCGGTGGCGCCGTCGCACGGTACGTCGCAGTCGTAGAGGCACAGGGGCTCGGAGATCATCCGGGCGTCGAGGTAGTCGGCCAGCGTCATCGGGTCTCGGTAGATCCCGTCGGGGTTCAGCCCCGCGTTGCGTCGGGCGTTGACCGCGATGGCACCGAGCTGCTCGCGGGTGAGGCCGAACTCATGCATGTAGCGCTGGGTCGGCATCGAGAGCCAGTTGGCCGCCGAGAGGGCCCCGAACGGGGCGCTCCACTCCAGGTGAGGGGGAAGGTCGCCGCCGCTGAAGAGCACCGAGCCGCGCCCGCCGGCCTGCGCCTGAGCCGTCGACTCCCACACCGAGCGGAAGATCACGACGTGATCGGCCAGGCCGAGGGTGACGGCCATGCAGGCCTCGATCGCCGGGCCGATCTGGCCGGCGGTCTCCAGCGAGGAGACGTACCAGCGGCTGCGCAGGCCGAGCGCGTTGCGTACCTCCTGGATGCCCGCCCCCGAGAATCCGGGGTCAGGGACGCCCGGGCCGGGATAGCTGGCGATGCCGTCGACGTCGTCGATGTCGAGTCCGGCGTCGGCGATCGCCCGGGTGACCGCCTCCAGGGTCAGGTCCAGGCCGGTGCGGCCGAGCCGGCGGCCGACCTGGGACTTGCCGGCGCCGGTGATGACGGCCTTTCCATCGAAGGGTCCGCGGTTCATGCCTCGCCAACCTCTCCTGCGTTGCTCACCGGTCGGAACAGCGGGATCCAGACCCGCTTGTCCACGTGGTCGGTCTGTTCCCCCCACTGCTCGAAGAACACCTCGACCTCGAGCCCGATCGCGACCTCGTCGAGCGCGACGTCGACGAGGTTGGTCATCAGGCGTACGTCACGGTCCTCGACCAGCTCGACCATCGCGACGACGTACGGCGGCTCCAGGCCGGGGATCCACGGCTGCCGGTTGATCGTGTACGCCGCGACGACCCCACGTCCGGAGACCGGCTCGGGGGCGACGTCGAAGCTGCGGCACCGCCAGCACGTCGGGGCGGGCGGGTGGAAGAAGTGGCCACAGGCGCGGCAGTGTGAGATCAGCAGCTCGCCGCGCTCGCCGCCGGTCCAGAACTGCCGTGACTCGGGGGTGGGGCTCGGGGCCAGTCTCAGGCTCGGGCGCGTATATGGCTGCGGCGCTGCAGGTGCGGGAGCGGTCACTGACTCTCCTCGGAGAAGTGGGACAATCTGACAGTTTTGTCATCTGATCCTAGCCGTGAACCTTCTGCGACGGTAGGCCCAATCCGTCGCGTGCGGATGGAACTCCGTCACCAGCTCCGCGATCACTGGTGATCAACAGCACAGCGTGTCACGGGGCCTACCGGACAACAGTGTCAAGTTTTGCGTTTAGAATGACGGGATGGAACTCGCCGAACGCCGAGGGGCCGCACGATGACGCTGGAAGCCAGTCCGACCCACGTCGCCGGAACCGAGGACGCCTCCGAGCTCGGGCCCCGCGCGCTGCGCACCCGAGAGGCCATCCTCGACGCGGCCCGCAAGCTCTTCCTCGACCGCGGGTACGCCGGCACCCGGATCAACAACATCACCGACGAGGCCGGGGTCTCGCGAGCAGGTTTCTACACCTACTTCAAGGACAAGCACGAGGTCGTCGACATCCTCGGGGTGGAGCCCTACAAGGACTGCATGAGAGTCGTCGGCATGTGGGACGAGATGCCGAAGCGGCCCACGGTCGACGAGATCCGCGACTGGGTGCAGGCCTACTTCGACTTCATGGACGTGCACGGCGCCTTCATCTACGCCCTGGCCCAGTCGGGCCCGACCGACGAGGAGTTCCGTGCGACTGCCCGGCGCCTCCAGGTGCGCGCCGCCTTCCTGCTCGGGGTGGGCCTGAGGAGCCGGCAGACCTCCCCCACCAGCGCACCCGAGGCGCTCGGGCTGAGCATCCTGGCGATGCTCGACCACTCCTGGTCGCAGATCCGCGTACGCAAGCTGCCGATCGACCAGCGCGAGGTCGTCGACGCGATCGCCGAGACGATCCTGCACACGCTCAAGGGCTGACCAGGGTGGCGTAGCGGCGACACAGCTCCGCCTTGGCCACCTTGGCCAGACCGGTACGCGGCAGCTCGGTCACCACCTCGAGCCGCTCAGGCAGCTTCTGACGCATGAGTCCAGCATCGAGGAGGAAGTCGCACAGGTCGGCGAGGGCGGGTGGCTCGGTGCCTGGCGCGGGCACGACCACGGCGCAGACCAGCTCGCCACGGTCCTCGTCCGGGAGCCCGACCACGGCCGCCTCGGCGATCGCGGGGTGGGTGACGAGAGCCGACTCGATCTCGAGCGGCGCGATGTTCTCCCCCTTGCGGATGATCAGCTCCTTGAGCCTGCCGGTGACCTCGATGTGCCCGGTCGGATGGAGCAGCCCGAGGTCACCGGTGCGGAACCAGCCGTCCGCGGTGAACGCCTTGGTGGTCTCCTCCGGGTCGGTGTAGCCCCGACACACGCCGGCACCGGAGACCTGGATCTCCCCCGGAACCTTCGGTGGGCAAGGCACCCCGTCGAGGCCCATGATCCGCACCTCGTTGCCCGGCACCGGCCGGCCGTCGGTCGCCGCCAGGATCTCGTCGGGGTCGCGCGGGTCGGCAACGCCGAGCATCGGCACCTCGGTCATCCCGTAGTCGTGCGCGACCGGGATCCCGAGCGTCTCGCGCACGGCCGCGAAGAGCTCCGGCGAGCACGGAGCGCCGCCACCCTTGAGCGTACGCAGGGTCGGCAGCAGCGGCTCGGGAGCCATGCTGCGGGCGACCGCGACCAGCGCCTGGTAGAACGGCGGCGCGCCGCCCGTGGTCGTGACTCCGTACTCCCGGAAGGCCTTGATCGCCCGGTCCGGGACGAAGGCCTCAAGCAGGAGCATCGGGTAGCCGCCGGCGAGCGCGGCGATGAGATATTCGATCCCGCCGACGTGGGCGATCGGGAAGCCCATCGCGGCGACCTCGCCGGACTTCTCCCCCAGCCGGCCCTGTCCGCCGAAGGCCCTGCCGGTGGTCAGCAGGCTGGTGTCGGTGTGCCGGGCGCCCTTCGGCGCCCCGCTGGATCCGGAGGTGAAGTAGACCCAGGCCACCTCGTCGGAGTCGGCGTCCGAGGGTTCCCGGTGATCGTGCCCCGCCGCCTCGGCCGGGATCTCGTGGCCGACCTCGATCACCCGCGGCGCCTCGGCGAGGTCGAGCCCACCGGCCATCTCGGCGTAGTCGAACCCGTTCCACAAGCCGGGCACGAGCAGGACGTCGGCCACGAACGTACGCAGCGCCGCGGTGACCTCCTTGTCGCGATAGAGATGGATGATCGGTGCCTGGACGGCACCCAGGCGGCGCAGGGCCAGCATGGTGACGGCGGTCGAGATGCGGGTCGGGAGCTGCCAGGCCACCCGGGTGCCCGGCTCGATCCCCTGCGCGCTCAGCCAACCGACAGCACCATCGACCGCTCGCTCCAGCTCCGACCAGGTCAGCGTCGTGCCGACCTCGTCGATGAGTCCGGGCTGCGTCGGCGTCGTTCGCGCCCGTTCGGCCAACAGACCGTCCACCGTGCGGGCATCCAAGGCCCATGGCCATGGTGAGGTCATCTCTGCTCCTCGACGTAGGTGCGGGCGACCCGGTCGACCGACGCGCCCTGTGCACGTCCTCGCCCGCACGACCTGTGACATGAGCCACATCGACGACATTAGAGCCACTTGACATTAACGTCAACTAACGCTCGAATGGGATCCCCGCACCCAACCGTGACGGCTACGAGGAGAGATGATGGACAACCCCTTCGCCCCCGAGCTCCTCATCGAGTCACGAGGTGCCGTTCGCGTCGTGACCTTGAACCGACCCGAGGCGATGAACGCCACCAATGAGGCCCTCCACGACGCCCTGGTCTCGGTCTGGCAGCACCTCGCTCAGGACCGCGACGCCCGCGCCGTGGTCCTGACCGGCGCCGGCCGGGCGTTCAGCGCCGGCGGCGACTTCGAGCACTTCGTCGAGCTGTGGGACGACAGGTCCGCACGGCGCCAGGAGATCGACGGCGCCGGACGCCTGGTCCGCGAGCTGCTGGAGTTCCCGCTGCCGGTCGTGGCCGCCGTCAACGGCCCGGCGGTCGGCCTCGGCGCCAGCCTCGCCGCCTGCAGCGACATCGTGCTGATCGCGGAGTCGGCCTATCTGTGCGACCCGCATGTCGGCGTCGGGCTCACCGCCGCCGACGGCGGTGCACCCACCTGGCCGCTGATGATGAGCATGCTCCGCGCCAAGGAGTATCTGCTGACCAGCGCCCGGATCCCCGCGGCGCTCGCCGTCGAGATCGGGCTGGCCAACCGTGTCGTGCCCGATGCCGACGTGCTCGGTGAGGCGCTCGTGCTGGCCGAGCGGCTCGCCGCCCAGCCGCCGCACGCCGTGCAGACCACCAAGCGCGCGCTCAACATCCACCTCAAGCGGGCGGTCACCGGTGTGCTGGAGTACGCCCTCACCGAGGAGTACGCCGCCTTCGACACCCCCGAGCACCGCGCCCTGATCACCGCGTTCCTGGAGAAGAGCCGCGCCAAGGCGGCCGCGTCGTCGTGATCCCCGAGACTGCCGCCGATCTGGTCGCGGACCACCGGGTGTACGCCGCCGCGCTGCGTGCCCACCTGGCGCCACCCCGTCAGGGGGCGGATCGGTTCGCGGGTTGGCGCGGCGTACTGCATCGGACGACCGAGGGGCAGTGCGCCGCCGACGCCGGGCTGATGGGCGAGCTCCATGCCGGCGGATGGAACCGGGTCGGGTGGCCCGCCGAGGCGGGCGGCCTGGGCGGCGACGTACGCCACCGGGCGGTGCTCTACGACGAGCTGGTCGCCGCCGGCCTGGCCATCCCGCTGCCGTCGCTCGTGCTGGAGGTGCTCGGGCCGACCCTGGCGCGCTTCGCGCCGGCGCTCGCAGCCGAGCTGCTCCCCCGGGCCCTGGCCGGCCTCGAGTGGTGGGGGCAGGGGTTCTCCGAGCCCGAGGCGGGGAGCGACCTGGCCGGGCTGCGCTGCCGGGCGAGGCGTGACGGCGACGCGTACGTCGTCTCGGGTCAGAAGCTGTGGACCAGCCTGGGCGCGACCGCGTCGCGCTTCGTCTGCCTGGTTCGTACGGGCACGGTCGAGTCGCGGCACCGGGGCCTCTCGATGATCGTGATCGACCGGGACTCCCCCGGTGTCAGCGTGCGACCGATCGCGATCGCGAGCGGCCGCAACGAGCTCGCCGAGATCTTCTTCGACGACGTCCGGGTCAGCGCCGACCGGCTGGTCGGGCCTGAGGACGGCGGCTGGGGCGTGGCGATGTATCTGATGCAGTTCGAGCGCTCGATGTATCCCTGGCAGTTGGCCGCCGCCGGTCTCGGCCGACTCCGCGACCTGGTCGGCACCGTGCGGGGCTCGGAGGTGCCTGACGGGCTGACCACCCGGATCGGGGAGGTCTACGCCGACCTGGTCACCCTCCGCGCTCGCAGCGCGCAGACCATCCGGCGGCTGGCCGCCGGCGAGCCGGTCGGCCCGGAGGCGGCGGTCGACAAGATCGCCACAGCCCGGGCCGAGACCGGGCTCCACGACCTGGCCCGCGACCTGCTCGGGACAGACTTCGTGCTGGGCGGCTCGGTCAGGCACGAGGAGTGGCGCGAGGAGTGGTGGTACAGCCGCTCCGCGACCATCCTCGGCGGCTCGGCGGAGGTGCAGCGGACCGTCCTCGCCGACCACGTGCTACGGCTGCCGAAGGAGGTGGCCTCATGACCGCACTCGATGCCCAGACGCTCGCCTCAGTGCGTGTCTCGCTCGACGAGGTGCTGGCCGGCACCCCTGGCGACCTCTCTTCCGCGCTGGCCGAGCTGGGCTGGGCGGACGTCGTCGAGGCCGACAGGGAGACCGCAGCGGTCCTGCTCTTCGGCGCCCAGGGCCGGGCGCTGGCCTCCACACGGCTCCTGGACGACGTGGTCACGCACGCACTGGGCTCGCCGGAGGGCACCGTCGTGGCGTACGCCGGGATCCTGCTGGGTCGACCCGAGGAAGGCACCGAGCAGGTGGTGGTCCTCGACGAGAATGCCGCGGCCGTGCTGCCGATCACGGAGGTGTCCGGGCGGCTCCAGCCGGTGCGGGGATTCGACCGGGCCACGACCTGGCACCGCCTCGACACCACCGCGAGCGGAGAGCCGCTCGACGTCAGCGCCGAGACCTTGGCCCTCGCCGTCGCTGCCGCGCGCAGGGCCCTCACCGCCGAGATCGTCGGCGTCTGCGAGACGGCGCTGGCGATGGCGGTCTCGCACACCACCGTCCGGCACCAGTACGGCCGCCCGCTCGCCTCGTTCCAGGCCGTGCGGCACGCCTTGGCCGAGGCGCACGCCGCCATCGAGAACACCCGCGCGACCCTCGAGGCAGCGGGCGTCGCCGACGCCCCGGTGGCGACCGTCGCGCGTGCCGCCCGGGTGGCCAAGCACCGTGCCGGCACCACCCAGGCCCTGGTGATGCGACACGTCGTACAGGTGCACGGCGCGATGGGGCTGACCCTGGAGAGCGACGTGCATCGGGCCGTGACCCGGGCGGCCGCGCTCGACGTACTGCTCGGCTCCTCTCGCGAGCTGAGCACACGGCTGGGCCTCGACCTGCTGTCCGGCGCGCCCGCCGAGCCGATCGCCGCCATCTAGCTTCAACATGATCTAGGAGACCTGTGTGATGACCACGACCGAGGCGGACCCGCTCGCCGCGTTCGCCGACGAGGCCCGCGCCTTCCTGGACGCCCACGCCGAGCGCCGCAGCACCGACGCCGTCATCTGGGGCAAGGGCGAGGACCACACCGGATACTTCAGCGAGGATCCGCCCGAGGTGGAGCAGGCGTTGGTCGACCAGGCCCGGGCCTGGCAGCGGACCCGCTACGAGAACGGTTTCGGCTGGATCACCGGCCCGGAGGCGTACGGCGGCCGTGAGCTCAGCGGGGTGCACGATCTGGTCTATGACCAGATCGAGGCGGAGTACGACGTGCCTGACACCGGGGTGCTCTCGCTGATCGGTCTCGGGATGATCGGACCGACGATCCTGTCCCACGGCCGCGACGAGATCAAGGAGCTCTACCTGCCGGCGATGTTCCGCGGTGAGGTGATCGCATGCCAGCTCTTCAGCGAGCCCGGCGCCGGTTCCGACCTCGCCGGGGTGCAGACCCGCGCCTCGCGCACCGAGGACGGCTGGGTGCTGCGCGGCCAGAAGGTCTGGACCTCGGTCGCCCAGCACGCCCAGATCGGGATGGCGCTGTGCCGCACCGACCCCGACGCGCCCAAGCACAAGGGGATCACCGCGTTCCTGGTGGACCTGTCACTGCCCGGCGTCGAGGTGCGGCCGCTGCGACAGATGAGCGGCGGCGCGGAGTTCAACGAGGTCTTCCTGACCGACGTCCACGTGCCCGACGACCATCGGCTCGGCGAGGTGAACGGCGGCTGGCGGGTCGCGCTCACGACGCTGATGAACGAGCGGGCAAGCGTGGGCAACGAGGCCTCCACCGGGGTCGCCCGGGTGCTGTCCGACGGGTTCCTGGCCGCACTGCTGCACGAGTCCGGGCACGGCGAGGACGCGGCCGCGCGCCGTCGGCTGGCCGAGATCACCGCGGACCTCACCGCGGCCGAATACCTCAACCGAGCCACGATCCGGCGGCTGCGCAGCGGCGCCCAGCCAGGCCCGGAGGCTTCGGTCTCCAAGCTGCTGTGGGCGCAGAACCTCACCCGGATCGCCCACCTGGCCGCCGAGCTGGTCGGCCCGCGGCTGACGGCGGACACCGGCGAGTGGGGCACGTTCTCGTGGAACGAGCTGCTGCTCTCCGCCCCGGCCTTCCGCATCCTCGGCGGCACCGAGGAGATCATGAAGAACATCCTGGGCGAGCGTGTCCTCGGCCTCCCGAAGGAGCCGTCATGACCAAGACCACGACCATCACCGAGGGCGAGCTGGAGGACCTGCGCGGCACGGTCCGCGCCTTCCTCGCCGAGTACAGCGGCGAGCAGGCCGTACGCCGGGCTGTGGCCGCCGACCCCGGCTACGACGTCGACCTGTGGCAGCGGCTCGCCACCGAGCTCGGGTTGCCGGCGATGGCGATCCCGGAGGCGTACGGCGGGGACGGGTTCGGCCTGGTCGCGCTCGGCATCGTGCTCGGCGAGATGGGGCGCGCGATGACGCCCGGGCCGTTCTTCTCCTCGGTCATCCTCGCTGCCGGGGCACTGCTCGCGTCGGGTGACGAGACCGCCTGCTCTACCCGTCTCCCGGGGATCGCGGACGGGTCGGTGGTCGGCACGCTCGCAGTGGTAGAGGCGGATGGGGCGTGGCGTACCGACGGGTTCGCCACCACCGCCCGGGAGGACGGCGGCAGCTGGGTGCTCACCGGCGAGAAGACGCTCGTCCCCGAAGGCAGCAGCGCCGACCTTCTCCTGGTCGCAGCCTCGACCCCGGCGGGGCCCGCGCTCTTCGCCGTCGACGCCGGCGCCGCCGGGCTGAGCGCCGGCGCGCTGCGTACGCTCGACATCACCCGGCCGATCTCCCGCGTCGCCCTCTCCGAGACGCCCGCGGTCCTGGTGGGCGACCTCGGCGCCGCACCGCAGATCCTCGCCGACGTACTGGTCCGCGCCAGCGTCGCCCTGGCCGCCGAACAGGTCGGCGCCGCCCGCGCCTGCTTGGAGATGGCCGTGGCGTACGCCAAGGAACGCGAACAGTTCGGCCGCGCGATCGGCTCCTTCCAGGCGGTCAAGCACAAGCTCGCCGACATGCTCGCCCGGGTCACCCTCGCCGACGCCGCCGCCACCGAGGCACTCCGCGCCGCTGACGGCTTCGACGACGCCCCACCGGCGGCCGTGGCCGCTGCCGTCGCCCACTCGGTGTGCTCAGAGGCGTTCATGTACGTCGCCGCCGAGAACATCCAGGTCCACGGCGGGATCGGGTTCACCTGGGAGCACCCGGCCCACCTCTACTACCGGCGCGCCAAGGCCGACCAGCTCATGTTCGGCGGCCCCGCGGTCTATCACGAGCGCCTGCTCGCCACCCTCGGCGTCTGATCAGCGTCTGATCAGCTGAGAAGGTCACCGGCCTGGGCGACGCGGCGGCCGGTGATCTCCTCGGGCGCGAGGTGGGGGTCGAGCGGGGCGAACTCCGGGTCCCGGCGCTCGAGGAAGCTGGCCACGCCCTCGCCGAAGTCACGGCCACCAGCCGCGTACGCCATGGCTCGGTAGGTGCCGGCGAGCGCCTCGTCGAAGCCGGTGTCCAGTCCGCTCCAGACCTGGTTCTTGATCAGGGCCATCGAGGCCGGGGAGCAGTGCCGGGCGAGGTCGGCGGCGTACGTCTGGGCAGCGTCGAGCAGGTCGTCGGGCTCGACGACGCGGCTGACGAGGCCGAGCTCGCGGGCCTCGTCGGCCTCGATCACCCGGCCCGAGAGCAGCAGGTCGAGCGCGTTCTCGATGCCGACCAGCCGCGGCAGGACCCAGGTGATGCCGTACTCCCCCGCGAGCCCGCGGCGGGAGAAGGCGGTGGTGAACCGGGCACCGCGGGCGGCGAAGCGTACGTCGCACATCAGCGCCTGCACCAGGCCCATGCCTGCGCAGGCACCGTTGATCGCGGCCACGATCGGCTTGCGGTAGCCGGCCGCCGTGGTCGGGGAGACGCGGCCGGACAGGTTCATGCCAGTGCCGACGGCCGACTCCAGGCGCTGGGCGTCGACCCCGGGACAGAAGGTGCTCCCCGCACCGGTCACCACGATCGCGCGGACCTCGTCGTCGCGGTCGAGCCGGTCCAGCTCGGCGAAGTACTCCCGCTCCATGACCGGGTCCCAGGCATTCCTGCGCTCGGGCTTGTCGAAGGTCACCGTGGCGACGCCGTCGGCCACCTCGACGCTGATGTGCTGTGGCATCGGTGCCGTCCTTTCGGGCTGGTCAGGGTCGGCCGAGGATCGGCGCGAGCGGGTCTGTGGCCCCGTCGAGGATCGCGGCGGCGAGCCAGTCGGTGGTCGCGTCGACCCCGCCGGCGAGCAGCTGAGCAGCCTTGGCGCGCTTGAGATAGAGCTGCGGCATCGCCTCGGCGGTGAACGCGATGCCGCCGTGGATCTGCATGGTGGAGGCGGCCACGTCGAACCCGGCCCGCAGCGCGTAGGCGATCGTCGCCGGGGCGACGAGGTCACGATGCCCGGGCTCGTCGAACCAGGAGGCGTACGCCGCCGCGACCGCCGCGGAGGTCGCCTGAGCGGCGACGAACATGTCCGCGCAGGCGTGCTTGACCGCCTGGAACCCGCCGATCGGCCGACCGAACTGGTGTCGAGTCTTGGCGTAGTCGACCGAGAGGTCGCAGCAGGCCGCCACCTGGCCGGCAGTCTCGCTGGCGATGGCCAGCCGGAGCAGCGTACGAGTCTCGGCGATGACCGTGGCGGCATCCGCCAGGCCGAGCGGGACCACGGGTGCGGTCTCGAGGTGCAGCCGAGCCACCGGGCGGGTCCGGTCCAGGTTGTCCAGGTGCTCGATGTGTACGCCGGGCCCGGCCAGGTCCAGGACCACGATCGCGTCCCCGACGACGACCAGCGCATGGGTCGCCACGTCGGCATCGATCACCGCCACCTTGGTGCCGGTCGCCGACCCGTCAGCCAGCGTCACCGGCCGCTCCGGATCGTCGAGGTCGGCGATCGTCACGACGGCCTCACCGCCGGCCAGCGCCGCCAGCAGGTCAGGCCCGGTCCCGGCGAGGTCCTGGCGAAGCACGAACGGTACGACCGCCACCGAGGTCAGGTGAGCCGCGGGCAGCAGCACCCGCCCGGCCTCCTCCAGGAAGATCGCCAGCGCCTCGGGCCCGGCGTCGGCGCCGCCGTGCTCGGCACCGACCGCGAGCCCCAGCACCCCCATCTCGCCCAGCCCCGCACGCAGGTCGGTCCGTCGCCCCTCCTCGACCAGCACCCGGGACCGATCCAGCGGGGCCAGCCGGGCCAGCCCTTCCCGGATCCAGTCGCGGTAGTCGGCCTGCTCCTCGTAGTCGAGCCGTTCCATCGCTCATCCCTCCTTCGTCACGCGCGGCTCGCGAGGCAGGCCGAGGGCCCGCTCGGCGATGATGTTGCGCTGGATCTGCGAGGTGCCGGCGTAGACGGTGCCGGCCAGCGAGTTCTGCAGGTGAACGGCGAGCCAG
This sequence comes from Nocardioides sp. NPDC057767, assembly GCF_042798275.1. Taxonomy (NCBI): domain Bacteria; kingdom Bacillati; phylum Actinomycetota; class Actinomycetes; order Propionibacteriales; family Nocardioidaceae; genus Nocardioides; species Nocardioides sp. NPDC057767. The sequence continues at coordinate 183,881 of NZ_JBHVKJ010000001.1, forward strand.
GAGGCCGAGGTGTTCGGCGCGCCGGGGTCGTCCGCGCGGAACCAGCGCATCGGCAGGTCGCCCTCCCAGACGAGCGCGTCGGAGCCGAGCACGTCGACCGCGATCGCGGAGAGCCGCTGGTGGTACTCGCTCCAGTAGAGCTTCGCGACCGACGCCTCCGGACCCAGCGTCCCACCACGGACGTACGAGGCCAGGATCCGGTCACCCATCGCCTTCATCACCAACAGCTCGGAGTACGCCGCGGCGACCCGTGCCCGGACGGCCGGGTTCCGCTCGGCGCCGCGCTCGCGCACCAGGTCCAGCAGCCGGGCGAGCTCGAGCCCGAACAGCACCGGGTTGACCGCCGCCTCCTCGCCGCGCTCGTGGCTGAGCAGCGAGTTCGCCACCGTCCAGCCGTCGTCGACGGCGCCGATCACGTTCTCGGCCGGCGTACGCGCGTCGGTGAAGAAGACCTCGCAGAAGTCGCGGCCACCGCTGAGCATCTCGATTGGGCGCACCTCGACTCCGGGCTGGTCCATCGGCAGGATGAGCATCGTGATGCCCTGGGTCCGGGGAGCGTCGGGGTTGGTGCGGGTCAGCGCGAACATCCAGTTGGCGCCCGCCGCGTTGGAGGTCCAGATCTTCTGCCCGTCGATGTGCCACTCGCCCTCGCGCAGCACCGCCTTCGTACGCAGGCTGGAGAGGTCCGAGCCGGACTCCGGCTCGGAGTAGCCCTGGCACCAGACGTCCTCGCCGGAGATGATCCTCGGCAGGATCCGCGCCTTCTGCTCCGGCGTGCCCCACTTGTTCACCGTGTTGCCCAGCATCTTGATCGAGACGGTGTCGCCCGGGGTGCCGACCGGCACCCTCGCTCGGGAGAACTCCTCCACGACCACCAGATGGTCGACCTTGGTCAGCCCCCGGCCGCCGTACGCCTCGGGCCAGGCCACCGCGAGATAGCCGCGCGATCCGGCGATCTTGCGCCAGCGCGCCACGAACTCCGCCCGCTCGGGGGCCGGCAGCGCGCCCACACCCTGCCAGTCGGCGGGCAGCTCGGCGCGCAGGAACGCCCGCACCTCCTCGCGGAAGCCCGGGGTCTCACCAGTGCTGGTCAACGCGTCTCTCCTTCATGCTCGATGCGTCCGATGAGTGCGGACCACGGGTCGGTGCCGGCCGAGGCCACGATCTCGGCGACGCGCCGGTCCCAGTGACGTACGGAGCCGTAGTCGCTGCGCCAGGCGAGCACCGGCCGGGTCAGCTCCTGCAGCGGATGCTCCAGGGTCGTCCCGATCGCGCCGTGCACCTGGTGGGCGTTCCGCACCACCACGTCTGCGGACACGCCGAGCACCGAGCGGGCCACCGCGACCGCCCGCTCCAGCTCGGCGAGGGTCGCCTGGGAGGAGTCGTACGCCGCGGCCACCGCGACCGCTGCGTCGGTCGCCGCGGTGAGCAGCGTCGCCTCCGCGGCGGCGTCGGCGACCAGGTGCTGCACCGCCTGGAAGCGGGCCAGCGGGCGGCCGAACTGGTGACGCTCGGTGACGTGCCGCACGCACAGGTCGACGATGCGCTCGATCGCCCCGCTCGCCTGCACCGCCCGTACGAGCGCGCCGCGCAGGCCGAGCGCGGTCGCGACCTCCGCCGATACCGACACCGAACGCCTCAGTGCGACCGGGTCGATGCTGACCCGGTCGCGAGGCGCGCCGGCGAGGTCGCGGCCGGCGACGATGGTGACCTCGCTCGCGGCGAGGTCGGCCACGAACCAGGACCCGTCCGCGGGCCAGAGCCCGACGATCCGGTCGGCCTGCGAGGCCCACGGCACGGCCGGGTCGAGGCCGGCGGAGTCGAGTCGGGCCAGCGTACGGACCTGGTCGTCGGCCTCGATCCCGGCGGTGCCGAGAGCCCATCCGGCGAGCGCGTCGTGCTCGGCCAGCGGCACCGGGGCGGCGTGCCGGGCGGCGGCGCGCAGCAGCTCGGCGAAGGTGGGCCAGTCGGCCTCGCGGGCCAGCCGGGTCAGGCCGAGCTCGGTCAGCTGCCCCCACAGCGTCCGGTCCAGGTCGAGAGTCGCGCCCGCGGACGGCCGGGCGGCGCGCCAGTCGGCGAGCACCTTGTCGAAGAGCGCGGCCAGCTCCGGGTCGACGGCAGTGTCGGATCCGGTCATCCGCGCAGCCCCCAGCCGCGCGCGATCACGCCGCGCAGGATCTCGTTCGTGCCGCCTCGGATGGTGAACCCGGGGCGCTGGACCAGGGCCGTGGCCGCCAGCCGAGCCAGCCGCTCGTCGGTCGCCGTCTCGCCGACCATCGTGCCGCCGAGCTCGGCGACGTCGCCCTCATGGGTGGTGCCCAGCACCTTGGTGATCGCGGCGGCCACGTCGACCGACTCGCCTCGGGAGAGCCCACCGGCGACCGCGGAGGAGAGCTGGTGGAGCGCCGCGGTGCGCGCCAGCGCGCGACCCACCTCGGCGCCGGGGCTCTCGGCGGACAGCAGCGCGGCGAGCAGCGGGAAGGTGCTCAGGAACCGCTCCGGTCCGCTGCGCTCGTAGCCGAGCTCGGAGGTCACCTGCTCCCAGCCCGCGCCGATCGTGCCGAAGACCCACTCCTCGGCCACGCGCACCTCGTCGAGGAAGACCTCGTTGAAGTGGTGCCGCCCGTCCATCGAGACGATCGGCCGCACCTCGACCCCGGGCACGCGCAGGTCGACTACGAACTGGCTCAGGCCGGCGTGCCTGTCGCGCTCGTCGACCGGCGCCGTACGGGCCAGCACGATGAACCGGTGCGCCCGGTGAGCCCCGGAGGTCCAGACCTTGGTGCCGCTGATCCGCCAGCCGTCGCCGTCGCGGGTCGCCCGGGTGCGCACCGAGGCGAGGTCCGAGCCGGAGTCGGGTTCGGACATGCCGATGGCAAAGTACGTCTCCCCCGCCGCGATCGCCGGCAGCAGCGCGCGCTTCTGGTGCTCGGTGCCGTACTTCAGCACCGACGGCGCGATCTGCCGGTCGGCGATCCAGTGCGCGGCCAGTGGCGCACCGGCGGCGAGCAGCTCCTCGGTGACCACGAACCTCTCCAGGAACGTACGTCCCCGCCCGCCGTACGCTGTCGGGATCGTCATTCCCAGCCAGCCGCGCGCGGCCAGCCGGCGGGTGAACTCCTCGTCCCAGCCGGTCAGCCACGAGTCGACCTGCGGCGTGATCCGGCCGCTGCCGAACTCCTCATCGAGGAATGCCCGCACCTGTCGGCGCAGGTCGAGCAGGTCCTCGCTCTCGACAGCGACCTGTGGCAGGTGAGGGCGTCTGGTCGTGGTCACCCTTGCGGCAACCATCGGTTGGCGACCGCCGTCACAGGATCGCCCCACTCTCCTTGAGCGCGGGCAGGTCCTCCCAGTCGTACCCGGCCTCGATCAGCACCAGCTCGGTGTGCTCGCCGTGCTCGGGGGCTCGGCTGCGTGCATTGGGCTGCTCGTCGAACTGGACCGGGCTGTCGACGACGGCGAACTCGTTGTCGCGGCCGTCCTTGAGCCGGGGCAGGTAGCCGTTGGCGATCACGACCGGGTCGGAGTGGAGGTCGACGGCGTTCTGCACCACGTCCCAGACGCCCTCGAAGCCGTCGAAGGCCTTCTTCCAGTGCTCCAGCGGCTGCGCGCCGAAGGCGGCCCGCAGCTCGGTGACGCACTCCGCGCTGTTCCGGAAGCGGACCCCGGCGTTGGCGAAGCGCTCGTCCTCGATCAGGTCCGGGCGGCCGAGCCGCTCGCAGAACTCCTTCCAGAACCGGTCTGCCTGCAGCAGTACGAACGCGAGGAACCGGCCGTCGGAGGTCTGGTAGAGGCTGGTGACCGGGTTGGGCATCTTGTCCAGGTCGTACTTCGGCATCGGGTTGCCGGTGACGCCCGCGGCGACGACGTCGGTGGCGATCTGCCACATCGCGGTCGAGACCAGCGAGACGTCGACCAGCGACGCCTCCCCCGTGCGGTCGCGCTTGAACAGCGCGCCGACGATGCCCGAGGCGAGCGCGAACCCGGCGAACAGGTCACCGAAGGCCGGGCGCTGGATCGGCGGGTAGCCACCGCCGATCGGAGCGTACGCATCCCCGATGCCGCCACGCGACCAGTAGGCCGCCAGGTCGTAGCCGCCGCGGTCCGCCTCGTCGCCCTTGGTGCCGTAGCCATGGCCGCGGGCGTAGATGATCCTGGGGTTGATCTTGCGCAGGTCCTCGGGCTCGATGCCCAGGCGCTTGCGGGAGTCGGGCAGCAGGTTGGTGACGAACACGTCGGCCGACTCGATGAGCTTGAAGAGCACCTCGCGGCCCTTCGGGTTGGCCACGTCGATCCCGACGCTGCGCTTGCCGCGGTTCGGCTGCTCGACGAAGTGGTTGATGTCCCCGGCGCCGGGGACCATTCCCGAGTTGATCAGTGCACGCTGCGGGTCGCCGGTCTCGGGATGCTCGATCTTGAGGACGTCGGCTCCCCAGTCTGCCAGAACGGCGCCCGCAGTGGGCACGAAGGTCCAGGCCGCGAGCTCGACCACGCGGATTCCGGAAAGCACCTGGTTGTCAGACATGCGTACCCCTCGGTGAGAACGTTGTGTGACCTAGGACACTAGATCGAGTTGACGATAGCGTCAACTGGTTCCGAACATCCTTTGCCTGCCAGGCGCTGTCGACCGCTTCTTTCTTTTGACGCTTTTGTCAAGTACGGTGTTGGCGAGCCCGTAGCCCATCCGGAGGAGTGCCCATGACCCGCGTCCTCGTCACCGATGACGGACCGGTCCGGACGATCACCCTGAACGCTCCTGACCGCCTCAACGCCCTCGATCTCGACCTCCTGGCCGACCTCCGAACCGCCATCGCCGACACCGCGGCGACCGACACCGTCGGAGCCGTCGTCGCGACCGGCGCCGGACGCGGTTTCTGCGCGGGCGCCGACCTGAACGGGATGTTCGGCGATCTCGACCGGCCGACCGAAGAGATCCGCGACCACCTCCGCGGGGTGTACGCCTCGTTCCTCGGCCTGCGCGACCTCGCCGTGCCAACCCTGGCTGCGGTGCAGGGCGCCGCGATCGGCGCCGGACTCAACATCGCGCTTGCCTGCGACCTGATCGTGGCCGGCCCGAGGGCCCGCTTCGGGCCCACCTTCACCCAGATCGGCCTGCACCCGGGCGGCGGCTGCACCTGGATGCTGGTCGAGCGCGTGGGCCGGTCACGCGCGCTGTCGCTGCTGCTGGACGGCGCGATCATCGACGCGTCCCGGGCCCGCGAGATCGGCCTGAGCGACCTCGACGCCGAGGACCCGCTCACGAGCGCGCATAGGCTGGCTGCGACGTACGCGTCCCGCGCTGGACTCAGCCGGGCCGTCAAACGCTCCGTCGACGGGGCCACGAGGGCGGATTTCGAGGAGTCGATCGCGACCGAGGCGTGGGCCCAGGCGGAGTCGACCCGGGACGAGGCCTTCCGCGCCTACCTGGCCGACTTCGCCGAGAAGCGCCCGGGCAAGGACGCGAGCAGGTAGATGTCGACACCGTCCACGGATCTGCTCGAAGGCCTCCGCGTCCTCGATCTGACCACCACGTTCATGGGCCCCTACTGCACGATGCAGCTGGCCCGGCTCGGCGCCGAGGTGATCAAGGTCGAGGAGCCGAACGGCGATCTCACCCGCGGGATCCTCGACCACGACGGTCTCGGGCTGGGTCCGATCTTCCTCAGCGCCAACCACGGCAAGCGCAGTCTCGCGGTCGACCTGAAGGACCCCCGCGGCCGCAACCTGCTCATGGAGCTGGTCGCCACCGCGGACGTGTTCGTCACCAACCTGCGCCCGCAGGCGGTCGCCCGACTCGGGCTCGCACCGGAGCGGATCCTCGAGGCCAATCCTCGCTGCGTGGTCGCGAGCCTGGTCGGATTCGGGCCGGGCGGCAGCTATGACGGACTGGCGGCGTACGACGACGTGATCCAGGCGGTCAGCGGGATGGCCGCCGTCCAGGGCGGCAGCGGCGAGCCGGCGTACGTGAGATCGGCGATCGCCGACAAGACCGTCGGACTGGTCGCGGCGAACTCGATCCTCGCGGCACTGCTCGCTCGCGAGCGGACCGGCGTCGGCCGGATCGTCACCGTGCCGATGTTCGAGGCGATGGTGGCCTTCAACCTCCTCGACCACCAGGGCGGGCACACCTACGACCCGCCCCGCGGAGAGACCGGCTACCCACGGCTGATGTCGCCGTTCCGGCACCCGTACGCCACCAGCGACGGCCACCTCGGCGTAGTCGTCTACACCGACCGGATGTGGCTGTCGTTCTTCGATCTGATCGGCCGCCCCGAGCTCGCCGAGGAGCCTCGGTTCCGCACCATCACCGGGCGCACGCAGCACATCGACGAGCTCTACCAGCTCGTCGAGGGAGAGCTCACCAAACACCCGTCCGCCTACTGGATCGAGGCGCTGCGCGCCGCGGACATCCCGGTGATCGAGGTGCGCACCCTCGGCGACCTGCTCGATGACCCGCACCTGCGCGAGGTCGGCTTCTTCGAGCCGGTCGACCATCCGGTGGCCGGCCCGCTGCGGCTCGCCCCCTACCCCGCGACGTTCTCCCCGACCCACCCGGTCGCGCTGCCGCCCGCCCCGCTCCTGGGCCAGCACACCAGGGAGGTCGCGCAGGAGACGTCCCTGTCCCCCACCGACGTCCAGACACTCCTCGACGAGGGCGTGCTGGTCGAGACGATCGGAGCCGTTCGATGAACTCCCTCAACGGAGCCGCCGTGATCGTGGGCGCCTACGAGCACCCAGGACGGAAGCTCCCCGACCACACCGTCGCCCAGGTGCACCGCGAGGTCATCCACGGCGCGCTCGCCGAAGCCGGCCTCACCATCGCTGACGTCGACGGCTTCTTCTGCGACGCGACGACACCGGGTCTGGGCCCGGTCGACCTGATGGAGTATCTCGGCATCCAGGCGAGGGTCACCGCCTCCGGCGAGCTCGGCGGGGCCACGTACGTCGCCTATGTCGGCCAGGCCACAGCGGCCATCGCCGCAGGTCACTGCCGGGTCGCGGTGATCACCCTGGCCGGGCTGCCGAGCCAGGCGAGCACCAAGAGCGCGGCCCTCGAGCTCGCTCCCGGGCCGGTGGCGAGCTTCGAGAGCAACGGCTTCCGCGGCGGCTACGGTCCGGTCGCCGACTACGCCCTGGTCGCCCGGCGGCACATGCACGAGTTCGGCACCACCCCCGAGCAGCTCGCCTGGGTGCGCGTCGCCGCCTCCGAGCATGCCAAGCACAACCCGAACGCGAGGTTCCAGAAGCCGATCACGGTCGAGGAGGTGCTGGAGTCGCCGATGATCGCCGACCCGCTGCACCGGCTGGACTGCTGCGTGATGACCGACGGCGGCGGCGCCTTGGTCGTCGTACACCCCGACATCGCCCGTGACCTCGGCCGCCGCGGCGCCCTGCTCCGCGGCTACGGCGAGGCGCACAAGGACTCCTCCTTCGGCCAGGTCGACCTGACCTACTCCGCGAACCGGCGGGCAGGCGAGCAGGCGTACGCCGAGGCGGGCGTCGGCCCCGCCGACATCGACTACCTCGGCCTCTACGACTCCTTCACCATCACCGTCCTGCTCGCCCTGGAGGATCTCGGCTTCGCCGAGCGCGGCCGAGGCGGGGCGTACGTCGAGGATCTCGGTCTCACCGCCGCCGGCGGTCGGGTGCCGGTGAACACCGACGGCGGCGGACTGATGAACAACCACCCCGGCAACCGTGGCGGGATGACCAAGGTCATCGAAGCCGTACGCCAGCTTCGCGGCGAGGCGACCCCCGCCGTCCAGGTGCCCGACTGCGAGCTCGCCCTCGTCGCGGGCACCGGTTTCCGGCTCTCCCAGCGCCACTACAGCGCCGCACTCGTCCTGGAGCAGTTCTCATGAGCACCTACTTCTCGCCCGGCCTGCCCACCGACCCGCCGGTCCTCGACCCCGAGACCCGCCCCTACTGGGCCGCGGCCGAGCAGGGCACCCTGGTGGTGCCGTTCTGTACCGCCTGCGAGCAGCACTTCTGGTATCCCCGCGGCTTCTGCCCCCGGTGCGCGGGCGACGCCGTCGAATGGCCGCAGGTGAGTGGCCACGGGGAGATCTACAGCTACTCGGTCGTACGCCGCGGGTTCGGCGCCTGGGCCGAGCACACCCCGTTCGTGATCGCCTGGGTCACCCTCGACATCGGCGTCACCGTGCTCACCAACGTCGTCGGCTGCACCGAGGACCAGCTCGCGGTCGGCCTCCCCGTGACGGCGCTGTTCGAGGCCGGAGAGGGCAACCCGCCGGCGCTCCGGTTCACCCCGCGCACCGGCTCCTGACGACGCGGGAGTCAACCCTCCAGGTCCGGCAGCGCACAGGCAGCCAGATGCAGTGCGTCCCGGATGGCCTGGTCGATGCTCAGCTCCTCCTGATCCGCCCACGCCCAGTGCTCGACGGCCGCGGTGAGAGCGGCATTGAGCACCATGCCCTGGACCAGCACGGGCAGGCTGTCGGGACTCTGGCCGCTCCTGTCGGCCAGCATGTGAGTGATCTCCCGGACCGCTTCGTCATGGCCCTGGAGCCAGACGGCTCGCAGCCCGGGCTCGGTCCTGGTCAGACGCACGAGGCCGCGCAGCGAGTCCAGCTCGCCGGCCGTGGCGAACGCGACCAGGGCACCCTCGCGCAGCAGGTCGGAAGGTGACCCGTCCGACAGACACTCGCGCAGGCGACCGACCAGGCCGTCGATGCCCGCGGTGAGCAGGGGCTGCACGCACTGCTCCTTGCTCGAGAAGTAGCGCCACAGCGTCCGGGTCGACATCCCAGCTGCGTTGGCGATCTCCTCGGCCGAAGTGCTCGCCACCCCTTTCGCCATGAAGAGGCGTACGGCCTCGTGGGCGATCTCCAGCTGGGTGGTGCGCCGGCGGCGATCGCTGATCCGGGGGCGGCCGAGACGGGGACCGGACTGTCCTGCGGGGGCCACCGGGTCACTGGCTGTGCTCATGTCGCAATTCTCACTTTTTGTCTCGCCGTGTCATTTTTGGCGCGTCGCGCCAAAAAGAGTACGTTCTCGTCTGTTCCATCCGAACGACCCAATCACATCCATCGGAGGTTGTTGATGCAGATTTCCATCGAGACCGAGAAGTGCTGCGGCGCGGGACAGTGCGTCCTGGCCGCTCCCGAGGTGTTCGACCAGCGCGAGGACGACGGGATCGTCATCCTGTTGGAGGAGAACCCGCCGGAGTCGGAGCATGAGAACGTACGCCAGGCCGCGGCCCTGTGCCCGGCAGCATGCATCGCGGTGCACGAGTGAGCCGCCCGTCACGCATCGTCGTGGTCGGCGCCTCGGCCGCCGGCCTCAGCGTGGTCGAGGGGCTGCGGCGCGGCGGCTACGAGGGGTCGCTGACCCTCATCGGCGACGAGTCGCATCTCCCCTACGACCGGCCGCCGCTGTCCAAGCAGCTGCTCTCCGGCGAGTGGTCGCCCGAGCGGCTGGCGCTGCGCTCGACCGAGGCGATCGACGCGCTCGACCTGGACCTACGGCTCGGCAGCGCCGCCGTCGCGCTCGACGCCGAGGCCCGCGAGGTCACGCTCGTCGACGGCGACCGGATCGGCTACGACGCCCTCGTGGTCGCCACCGGGACTCGCGCCCGACGGCTGCCCGGGACCGACGGCGTGGCCGGAGTGCACGTGCTGCGTACGTTGGAGGACGCGCTCGCTCTGCGTGAAGAACTGGCTCCCAAGCCACGTCTGGTCGTGGTCGGTGGCGGGTTCGTCGGCGCCGAGGCGGCGGCGGTCGCCCGTGACCTCGGCTGCGAGGTCACGCTCGTCACCAACGTCGCCCAGCCGATGGGCGATGTGCTCGGGGACGATCTCGGCGCGATGCTCCGTGTCGTCCACGCCGAGCGCGGCGTCTCGATCGAGACCGACGCCATGGTCGAAGGTGTGCTCACCTCCGACGGTCGGGTCGCCGGCGTACATCTGGCCGGTGGCCGGATGATCGCCGCCGACGCGGTCCTGATCGGCATCGGCGCGGTTCCCAACGTGGAGTGGCTCGCTTCGAGCGGTCTCCCGGTGGGCAACGGCGTGGAGTGCGACGCCACCCTCCACGCCGGCTCAGGGGTGTGGGCGGCAGGCGACATCGCCTCGTGGCTCGACCCACGCACCGGCGAGCGCCTGCGGATCGAGCACCGGACCAACGCCGCCGAGCAGGGCCTGGCCGTGGCGCGCAACATCCTGGCCGGCCCGGATGACGCGGCCCCGTTCGAGTCCGTGCCGTACGTCTGGTCGGACCAGTACGACCTGAAGATCCAGATCTACGGGCGCACCCGCGGCGCCGACGAGGTGCGGATCGTCGAGGGCAGCCTCGAGGACCGCAGGCTCGTCGCCCTGTTCGGAAAGGACGGCCGCGTCAGCGGCGTGGTCGGGGTGAACCTGGCCCGCGCGACCCGCGGCTACCGCAAGCTGGTCGCCGAGGCGGCCCCTATCGAGGAATCGAGCGCAGCATGACCACCCAGAACACTCCCAGCGACACGCTCACGGCCGGCGTCATCGGCCTGGGCATGATCGGCGGCGGCGTCGCCGTCAGCCTCGCCCGCCGCGGCCGCGTACCCGCGGTCTACGACATCCGTCCCGACGCCTCCGCCAACCTTGCCGGCGTCCCCGACCCGCTCTCCTCCCCCGCGCGGGTGGCCGAGGAGAGCGACGTGGTGATGGTCGCCGTCGTCGACGCCGACCAGGCCCGCGCGGTGATCGGCGGCCCCGACGGGCTGCTGTCCGCAGCCCACCCCGGCCTGACCATCGTCCTCCAGGCGACGGTCGCGCTCCCGGTCGTCCGCGAGCTCGCAGACCTGTGCGTCGAGCACGGTGTCGGCTTCCTGGACTGCGGCGTGACGCCAGGTGACAAGGCCGCCGAGAACGGCATGGTCGCCATCATCGGCGGCGACAAGGCCGTCGTCGACGCCGCGCGTCCCGTCCTCGACGACTGGGCCAAGAAGGTCGTTCACTGCGGCCCGACCGGCGCCGGGATGGCCACCAAGATCGCCCGCAACGTGATCACCTACGGCAGCTGGCGCACGGTCGCGGAGGCCGCGGCCCTCGCCCGGGCCGCCGGGGTAGACACTGCCCGGCTCGCCGAGGTCGTCGACACCGCCGACCCCGAGGGACGTACGCTCCTGCAGCTGCTCCGCATGGAGGGTCCCGACGGCACGCTGCCGGCCGGGATCGGGAGCAAGATCGAGCCGCTGATGACCAAGGACCTGGCCGCTGCCCGCGACCTGGCCACCACGCTGGGTGTCGACGTCCCGCTGGTCGAGGTCGCCCAGGCCAAGGCCCGGGAGACCACGCAGCTGCCCGAGGTCACCGAGACACCGGCCGAGCCTGCCGACGTGCACCAGTTCGGCCTGGAGATGATGGACCAGGTCTACGGACCGGGCTTCAGCGCCGCCATGCCGGAGGAAGCGGACCCGTTCACGGCCGAGACGGTCGACTACCTCTTCGCCAAGGTCTGGTCCCGGCCCGGGCTCTCGGTCAGGGACCGCCGTCTGCTCACCCTCGGCGTCGCCGCGACCGTCGGTAGGCCCGAGCTGATCCAGATCATCGCGAACGGCGGCCTCGTCAACGGCGAGCTGACCGCCGACCAGCTCGGCGAGGCCGCGCTCCACCTGGCGACCTACACCGGCTGGTGCAAGGCCACCGCCACCCACGCGGGCATCACCGCCGCCATCGCGGCCAACACCGAGCCCGACAGCACCCCCGACGACACCAAGGAGTCCAAGTGACCGAGACCCTCATCGACCAGCCCGCCCTCCGCGAGCCGAACAGGCCGTTCGACCCGCCCACCGCGTACACCGACCTGCGTGAGGACGAGCCTGTCACCAAGGTCCGCTTCCCCAACGGCAGCACCGGCTGGCTCGTCACGCGCTTCGAGGAGGGCGGCCAGGTCTTCACCGACCCCCGCTTCAGCGCGAAGCGCCACCGCCACGACACCCCGGAGGGCGAGGTGGCCACGGCAGACGACGAGACGCCGTTCGACGTCGGCTTCGTGTTCATGGACGAGCCCGACCACAGCGTCTTCCGTCGCCTGCTCACCGGCCGGTTCACCCCGAAGGCGGTCCAGACCAAGCTCCAGCCCTACATCGACAAGATCGTCGACGAGCACCTCGACGCGATCGAGGCCGGTCCGGAGACCTTCGACTTCGTCCAGGCGATGTCGCTGCCCATCCCATGCCTGGTCATCTGCGAGCTCCTCGGCGTCCCGTACGAGGACCGCGACGGCTTCCACGACGCCACCGTCGACCTGATGGACATGGGCAAGCCCCGCGAGGTGCGGGACAAGGGCGCCCACTGGCTGATCAGCTACATCACCGAGCTCGTCGCCGACAAGCGGCGTACCGGCGCGACCGACGGCATCCTGGCCGAGCTGATCAACAAGACCGACGGCGACCAGACCCCCATGACCGAGGAGCAGCTGATCGGCCTCGGTGTACTCCTCCTGTTCGCCGGGCACGACACCACCGCCGCGATGATGGGCCTCTCGACCCTGACCCTGCTCACCCACGACGAGCAGCGCCAGGACCTGATGGCGCACCCGGAGAAGATCGGCAGCACCGTCGAGGAGCTGATGCGCTATCTGACGATCGTGCAGTTCGGCCTCGGCCGCGTGGCCAAGGAGGACCTGGAACTCGGCGGCGCCCAGATCGAGAAGGGCGACCTCGTCGTCGTGGCGATGAACGCCGCCAACCGCGACCCCCGCGCCTTCGACGACCCCGACACCCTCGACATCGACCGCAAGGCGTTCCGCCACATGGGCTTCGGCTACGGCATCCACGCCTGCCTGGGCCAGAACGTCGCGCGCGCCGAGCTGCGTACCGTCCTGCCCAAGCTCTTCGAACGCTTCCCCGACCTTCGCCTGGCGACCCCGCTGGAGGAGGTGCCGATGGACTTCACCGGCACCAACTACGGAGTCCTCAAGCTCATGGTCACCCGCTGAGCCGTCTCGAACGACGCGGGGGTGTCGAGCACGAGCCCGGCACCCCCCGCGCCTCAGCGCATCCGCGTCAGCGGACCATCAAGGTGCCGCCGTCGACCGAGACGATCTGTCCAGTGATGAAGCGCGCCCCCTCTGAGGCATAGAAGGCGAGCACCGGGATGAAGTCCTTCTCCACGTCACCGAGCTTGCCGCCGAGCGGGACGTTCTGCCCCATGAACGCGTCGTGGGCGGCGAGAGCCTCGGGGCCCATCTCCGAGCGGGTCTTGTCGTACATCGGGGTCCAGATCGCGGGGGCGATCATGTTGAGCGACACGTTGTGCTTGCCCCACTCCTTGGCCGCGGTCCGGGTCCAGGCGATCACGCCACCCTTGCTCATCGCGTAGACCGACTTGTTCGGCAAGCCGATGACCCCGGCGGCGGAGGCGAAGTTGATGATCTGGCCACCCTCCCCCTTCAGATGCGCGAAGGCGGCCTGGTTGGTCAGCATGGTGCCCAGGGTGTTGACCGAGAGCACCTTGGTCCACAGGTCCACCGAGCTCTCCTCGGCGGGCGAGGACGGCGCGATGCCGGCGGCGTGGACCAGGACGTCGAGGCCACCCAGCTTCTCCACCGCGGCGGCGAAGGTGCTGTCGACCGACTCCTTGTCGGCGACGTCGACAGGGAGGAACTCCGCACCGGACTCCTCGGCGATCCGGGCGCCGGCATCCTCGGTGAGGTCGACCGAGACGACCTTGGCGCCCAGGGCCGGGAAGGACCGTACGAGGCCCTCCCCCATGCCACTCGCTCCGCCGGTGATGATGATGCGTCGTCCATCCAGACGAGTCACTGCCATGGCTGCACTTCCTTCTCGAGCTTCTTTTCGGGTGTGAGTCTGTGGTGACGTACGAGGCGCGGGGTGAGGCACTGCACGGACCGCGATCTTGCAGCGCCGAGCCAGAGGCCGGTGCCGTAGGCGAGGTCGTCGAGGCGGCGGCCGAGGAAGGTTGTGGGCCGGATGTCGGTCTCGTTGAGGGCGACGGCGGTGTCGACGACGAGCGCGGCGAGCACCATCCGGCGTGCGGTGCGGCTGAGCAGGCAGGCGACCAGCGTGAGTGGCCACCAGTGGCGCAGCAGGAGCGCTGACTCCTGGCGCAGCGACCAGCCGAGTCCTCGTACGGCGAGGCGCGAGGCGAGACCACGGCGGCCGGGTAGGTCGGGGAGAGCCTCCGAGACGACGCGGCTGCCCCAGATCAGCGAGGCGAGTGCTGCGGGTGCCGACCACCAGCGGCCGGCGAGGAGGGCGGCTCCGGCGGTGGCCATGGCCGGGGAGAGTATGGCCGGGGCGATCGCGTCCCCGTGGCGGCGGCCGAGCTCGGCGCCGCCGGTGCCGTAGACGAGCTTGCGGCCGAGCCAGCCGCGGATCGTTCCGCGGACCTCGTGCAGAGCCTCGAGGTCGGGCGCGTAGCGGACCACGTGTCCGGCCTCGACCAGTCTCCAGACCAGGTCGACGTCCTCGCCCACGCGCAGGTCGCCGGCGAAGCCGCCGACCTCTCGCAGGGTCGAGGTGCGGGCGACGAGGCAGGCGGACGGCAGCCAGCCGACGGCCGCGCCGGGACGCACCGAGCACGCTCTGGTGCCCAGGGAGAGCGAGGAGGCGGCCATGTCGTGGCGTTCGAACCACGCCGGCCGAGCCTTGTCGCTGTGCCCCCGCACCAGCGGCCCCACCAGCGCCACCCGAGGGTCCACGAGATGGCCGGCCAACTGCGCGAGCATCTTCGGGGCGGCGGCGACATCGGAGTCGACGAAGGCGACGTAGGTGGTGGTGACCTGGGTGAGTCCGGCGTTGCGGGCGCCGGCGGGTCCCAGGTTGTCGGTGAGCGCGAGGAGGGTGGCGCCGTGGCGGCGTACGACCTCCGCGACGGCGCCCGAGTCGCGGGAGGCGTCGTCGACGACGATGACGCCGAGCCCGCTCAGCCCGCTCAGGGCGGCCAGACAGCGGTCGAGGAGCTCGGGCCGGTCGTGGGCCGGGACGATCACCGTGAGCTCGGCCGGGTCGACGGGCGCCACGTCCGCGGGATCGGCGAGGTTGCCGTCGAGCAGGCGGCGAGCGATGACGTCGGTGGTGGCATCGTGGACCCGAACCTGCCTGCCGATCACACGGTCGGCGGCCGTGGGTGCCAGGCGCATGGACCGCAACGGGGAGCCGCCGACCAGCGACAAGCCACCGTCCGCCGTGGGCAGGAGACGTACGTCATCACGCACCCGCACCGTGAACCCATCCGGCAGCCTCACCCGCTGAAGCGTCATCCGCCGAAGCCTCCGTCGGCGGCGACGACCGAGCCGTTGAGCACCGCCCCGGCACGCGAGCAGGCGTGGACGACGGTGGCGGCGACCTCGTCGGGTGTGAGCGGGCGGCGCAGGAGCTGGTGTGCGGCGAGGTCGTCCGGGCCGACCGCGTAGAGGTCGGCGGTCGCGGCGAGCATCGCGGTATCTGTGGAGCCCGGCGAGACGGCGCAGGCGGTCACGCCCGTACCGGCCAGGTCGGCGGCCAGGCCTCTCACCAGGCCGATCACGGCATGCTTCGCGGCGTTGTAGGCGGCGAGGTGGAACAGCCCGCGCGAGCCCGCGGCGGAGGCGAGCGCGACGAACCGGCAGCCGCTGGGGTCGGGCCCGGCGAGCATCGCGGGGACGGCGGCGGCCGCGGTGTTCCAGACCCCGGCGACGTCGATCTGCCACTGCAGGTCGAGCGAGGTGTCCTCCCACAGCGGGCGACCGCCGGCGATAACCGCCGCACCTGCGACGGCGATGTCGAGCCGCCCCCACCTGTCCTTCGCAGCATCGACCGCGGCGGTCAGCGCCGCCGGGTCCCGTACGTCACCGACGACCGGTTCGATCCAGCCGGCCGGGAGCGAGGCGACCAGGGTGTCCAGGTCGCCCTGCGTGGCCTGGGGATAGCCGGCCGGAGAGTGCTCCCCCGCGCACCAGTCGAGCGCGACGACGCGTACGCGCTCGGCCACCAGGCCGCGCACTGTCGCCGCGCCGATCCCGCGCGCGGCACCGGTCACCAGCGCGACCCGTGTCGTCTCGACACTCATCGTGCCGCCACTCCCATCCGGAGCCGGTCATAGGCAGCGACGACCATCGCCTCGAGGATGCGCTTGCCCTGCTCGGCGCTCGCTCCGGTCGGGTCGCCGAGGACACCGTTGGCCGAGACGGCTTCGACGCCGCCTGCCCGCATCGCCGGCAGCAGCTCGATGATCGGGCGGGTGTTGCCGGGGACGGCCTGCCGCAGGCGTACCCTTTCGGGGGCCAGATGCAGCATGAGCGAGGTCTCGGTGCGGCCGGCGTGCGAGTCCGCGTCAGGGGTCTGACAGGGCACCCAGGACACCTCTCTCCCCTCGGTGCGAAGGACCGTGACGGCGGCCGTGACCGCGTCCAGGTTGCCGCCGTGACCGTTGACCAGGACGACCCGGGAGGCCCACGTGGTCAGCGAGCGGCCGAGTTCGACGAGGACCGAGGTGAGCACCGCGGTCCCGATCGAGATCGTCCCGGGAAACGACTGGTGCTCCCCGCTGGCACCGATCGGCACAGCCGGAGCGACGGAGGCGCCGATGAGCGGCGCGAGCTCGTCGGCCACCGCGGTCGCGATCACCGTGTCGACGTCGAGCGGCAGGTGGGGGCCGTGCTGCTCGGTGGACCCCACCGGCACCAGGACCGCGCCGCCCGGCACGATCTCCGGCCAGGGGCGGTCGACCAGGCTCACGGCCGGCCCGATGGTTGCCCGAGCGCGAGCTCGAAGCCGTCGGGGATCACCAGGTCCTCCGGCGTGAGGTCGTGGATGGAGGCCTTGCCCATGCCCAGGACCGCGGAGTCGAGGCCGTTGCGGAGGATGTCGAGGACGTTCTCGACACCGGCCTGGCCGTTGGCGCCCAGGCCCCACAGGTAGGCACGCCCGACCATCACCGCACGTGCGCCCAGGGCGAGCGCCTTGGCGACGTCGGAGCCGCGGCGTACGCCACCGTCGAGGAGCACCTCGATCTGGTCGCCCACCGCGGCGGCGATCGGGGGCAGCACCCGGATCGTGGCCGGAGTGCCGTCGAGGTTGTTGCCGCCGTGGTTGGAGACCGAGATCGCGTCCACGCCCGCGTCGACCGCGCGCAGCGCGTCGTCGACCCGGCACACGCCCTTGAGCATGAACGGCTTGCCGCCACTCAGCTCCTTCCAGGTGCTCACCATCCAGGCGACGTCGTCCCAAGACGGTGGCGGCGTGGTCATCCACTCGTAGTAGGCACCGAAGAACGTGGGCGGCTCCCCCAGGCTGCCGTCGTCGGCGATCGGTGCCAGGTTGGGTGCGGTCAGGTCCGGGATGCCACCGCTGCGGGCGTACGCCGCCAGCCATCTCCCCCGGCTCATCACCTGGGGAGCGAACCTGAGCATCGCGGAGAGGTCGACCTTCTCCGGGATCTCCGGGCTGCCCCAGTCGCGGCCCATGGAGAAGGACCAGTCGAGGGTGGCGATCAGCGCCTTCGCCCCGGC
The DNA here is from genome assembly GCF_042798275.1 of Nocardioides sp. NPDC057767. Taxonomy (NCBI): domain Bacteria; kingdom Bacillati; phylum Actinomycetota; class Actinomycetes; order Propionibacteriales; family Nocardioidaceae; genus Nocardioides; species Nocardioides sp. NPDC057767. Next base: position 201,332 of record NZ_JBHVKJ010000001.1, read on the forward strand.
CGCGTGGGCCCGGCGCATCCGGCGGATCATCACGTCGCGGTCACCGGTCCAGTACATCTGGAAGAACGTCGCCGCGTTGGCCTCCACCACCTCCTCGACCGACTTCGAGGCGAAGTTGGACAGCCCCATCACCGTGCCCCGGGCCGCCGCCGCCCGCGCGACCGCAACCTCACCGTCGGGATGGACAGCCTGTACGCCGGTGGGCGAGATGATCACCGGAAACCCGATCTCCTGGCCCAGCACCGTGGTCGCCAGCTCGCGCTTGTCGTGATGGCCGGCCACGTGCGGCGCGAGCCCGAGGTCGGCGAACGCCTGCTGGTTGTCCGCGATCGTCTGGCCGCGCTCCGAGCCGGCCAGCAAGGCTGCGTACACGGGCTTCGGCAGCCGCTTGCGGGCACGCTCCTGCGCCACCGCGACGGACTCGAACCACGGGTTCTGCTTCCAGGGGTTCTTCCAGGGCATCTCAGTTCTCGCTTCTTCAAGAGGTTCAGTTGGGGGCGAAGCCGGCCAGCGGCGACTCGGCACACGCACTCACCGGCGGAGCCAGATCCGAGTCCGGACGCCGACGGGAGAGCGTCAGCAGCACCGGCGCGTTGCGGCTGGGGGCGCTGCGGGAGTGGTCCTGGCCGACTGCGGGGATGGTCCGGGCACCGGCCAGGGCGGTCTCGCCGTACCCCTGGACGCACTCGGGGTCCGGCCCGTCCAGCGGCAGGCCGGTGAAGAACTTCGCGGCCATGCAGCCACCGCGGCAGGAGTCGTAGTGGGCGCACCCCGAGCAGGCGCCACCGGTCTGCGGCTCACGCAGCTCCTGGAAGAGCGCCGAGGTCTTCCACACATTGTCGAAGCCGCCGTCGGTGAGCAGGTTGCCGGCCAGGAACTGGTCGTGGATCGCGAACGGACAGGCATAGACATCGCCTACCGGGTCGATCAGGCACACCACGCGGCCGGCGCCGCACAGGTTGAGCCCCGGCAGTGCGCCACTCCCGTCCTCGGGCCCGAAGGCGGCCAGGTGGAAGAAGGAGTCCCCGGTGAGCACATGGTCGCCGTTGGCGACAAGCCACTCATAGAGCTCCCGCTGCTGCTCGGGCAGCGGATGGAGCTCGTCCCACACATCCGCCCCGCGGCCCGAGGGACGCAGCCGGGTCAGCCGCAGCGTTGCCCCGAACCGGTCCGCGATCGCCTTGAACTCGTCGAGCTGCCCGATGTTCTCCCGGGTGCAGACCACGCTGAGCTTGGCGTCGCGGAACCCCGCCTCGTGCAGGTTGCGCAGCGCGGTGATCGCGGTGTCGTAGGACCCCGTCCCCCGCACCCGGTCGTTGACCTCGGCCGTGGCACCGTCCAGCGAGATCTGGACATCCACGTAGTCGCTCGCGGCCAGCCACCGGGCCCGTTCCGGGGTGAGCCGGACGCCGTTGGTCGAGAACTTCACCCCGACGTCGTGGGCGACTGCATATTCGACCAGGTGCCAGAAGTCGGGACGTACGGTCGGCTCGCCACCGCCGATGTTCACGTAGAAGACCTGCATCCGCTGCAGCTCGTCGATCACCGCCTCGCACTGCTCGGTGGTCAGCTCGCGCGGGTCGCGCCGGCCGCTGCTCGACAGGCAGTGCGCGCACTCCAGGTTGCACGCGTAGGTCAGCTCCCAGGTCAGGCAGATCGGCGCATCCAGGCCGAGCTCGAAGTGCTCCACCAGCTTCATCACAGGCTCCTCACGTCACGGGACGGATCATGTCGGTCCGGGCCAGACCGGAGAGCGCAGCGACGTACGCAGCGTGCTGGCCCTCCGGCACTCCCGATGCCACGAGCGCACCGCGCACGTCCGGGTGCGACCCGAGGGCGCGCACGACCGCCACCAGCTCGGGGCGCTTGAGGAAGGTCAGCTTCCGGTTCCCGAAGTGGTAGGCCAGCGCCCCGAAGGGCTCGGGCCGCAGCTCGACCGACGGCGACAGCGCCCACGCGCTGTCCAGGCTCACGGCCATGCTCGGATCACTCAGCATGACGATGCTCAGTAGACGCCGCACATGCCGTCGATCGAGACCTCTTCGATCAACGACTCCTCGGTCAGGGCCTCGTCCACGACCTGGGTGTTCTCTTCAGGGTTCATGACAGCTCTCCTTCATCTTTCGGCGTCCGAGGACGCGGTCTTCGGTGACGCACACCACATTAATGACACTCGGGGTCAAAAAGATAGGGGTTCGCCCGAATCGGCGACTCTTTTGCCTTCGGCGCGCCTAACGCGGCTGATAGATTCCGACGAATGCCGACCAGCCCCGCCCCCGCGACGCGGCGCAGCTCGCTCCGCGGACGCCCCGCCGCCACCACGCACGCGGAGATCGAGCAGGCCGCCTTCCAGCTCTTCATGACCAAGGGCTTCGAGGCCACCACCCTCGACGACATCGGCGAGGCGATCGGGGTCGGCCGACGCACCATCACCCGCTACTACCCCTCCAAGAACGACATCCCCTGGGGCCAGTTCGACCGCACCCTCGACGCCTTCCGCGAGATCCTGCGCTCCATGCCCACCGAGCTCCCGCTCCACATTGCGGTCCACCGCGGCGTACTCGCCTTCAACGACTTCCCCACCGACGCCAGCCCCAGCCACCGCGACCGGATGCGCCTGATCCTCACCACCCCGGCCCTCCAGGCCCACTCGGTACTCCGCTACGCCAGCTGGCGCGAGGTCATCGCCGACTACGTCGCCGAGCGCACCGGCCTCCGCTCCGACGACCTCCTCCCCCAGACCGTCGGCCAGGTCTCCCTCGCCCTCGCCCTGACCTCCTACCAGGCATGGCTCGACGACGAGGACGCCTCGCTCCCCGACCTGCTCGACGCCACGATGGGCCACCTGCGCACGTACGTCTCGAGCTGACGCCTGCGGCTACAGGGCCGCGGCGACGGAGGTGCCCTGGGCGATCGCGCGCTTCGCGTCGAGCTCGGCGGCGGCTTCCACTGGGGACGGCGCACGAATGCGTCAGACCAGGGCTGGACCGCCTGCGTCCGGCTACTGTCCGGCTACTGTCCGGTCGAGAGTCACTCCAGACCATTGACAACCGTCACTAATAATCATGTTTCCGCAGGTCAACCGCCGGTTTCCGTCGGCCCCAATCACCAACCCTTCACACGGGACCGCTCCCCGGCTTACAGGCCAGCCCGTCCGCTCTCACCAGCCTGAGCAGGTACTTGTACTTGACTTCTCGAGGTGCTCAGCCGTGGCTCGGTCATGAGGTGAGCCGAGCGAGTCTGGCGACCGGTCACGCGGAGCTGCGTTCGTCCCGCCCTTCGCGCTGCTGGGCGTAGTCGACGAGCGCCGCGGTGGTGCGTTCGATGTGCTGAGCGAGGGCTGCGGCCGCCCCGTCGGAGTCGCGGGCGAGCGTGAGGTCGGCGATCTCCTGGTGCTCGACGGCGACATCGCGTCCGTCGTCGTGCGCGAGCTCGCGGGACCAGTGGATGTAGAGGTCGGAGCAGTCGCGGAGGCTGTCCGCGATGCTGGTCAGACGCGCGCTGCGGCCCCCGGCGAGGAGCACGTGGTGGAACTCGCGGTGCGCCTCGGCCCACTCGATGCTGACGTGTCCGTCCGGACGGGTGAACCGAGTGTGCTGAAGCTGGTGATGGGCGGCCAGGACTCTCGATTCCCAAGCCAGGTCACCGTCGGCGATCGACTCGCGAAGCGCCATCGTCTCCACCAGACGCCGAGCACGCGTCAGGTCTTCGAGGTCTGCGATCGACAGTTCCATGACCGTGAACCCGCGTTGGGGCATGGCTACGATCAGCCCCTGTTCGGCGAGTCGGGTCATGGCCTCACGCACTACGCTGGGCGAGACCTCGTAGCGGCCGGCGATGTCGTTGATCCGCAGCTTCGCCCCGGGGGAGAGTTCGCCGAGGAGCAGCTCGTGGCGGAGACGGTCGTAGACCGCCTCCGTGCGGGTTGGTTTCTCGGTACTGCGAGCCATGGTGCAAGTCTAGGCGAAATCTCATCAGATCGAAGATGTTTGGTCTGAGTATCTTTTTTGATGCCAAATATAGATACGTTCCGGCGCTCTTGGCGAGTGCCCGGTCGGCGACCCAGGGCCTCGTCGCGAGGTAGCTGCCGTACGCGTCGAGGTCGGCAATTCATAAATGACGATGTTCGCAAAGAAAATCTTTTTTTGCTTGAAATATCGTCCACAGGGGCCGCAGACTGTGGCTGTCGCCACTTTGTGGTGCGGGTCACTCGAACGAGGGCTTGCAAGATTCCTGATCCCGAACGTGCCGAGGAGGCATCCCATGTCGGACATCGAAGTCCCTGTCCTGATCGTCGGCGGCGGTGGCGCCGGCCTCACCGCGTCGATGACGCTGTCCACCCTCGGGGTGGACTCACTGCTCGTGAGCGCCATGCCGAACACGTCCACGCTTCCGAAGGCCCACGTGCTCAACCAGCGGGCGATGGAGATCCTCACCGAGGCCGGGGTCGCCCCGGAGATCTACAAGCGCAGCACGCCCGCGGAGAACATGGTGCGCACGGGTTGGTACGCCGGCCTGGCCGGCAAGCATGAGGACTACGGCCGCTTGATCGGGGCGCTCGAGGTCTGGGGCGGCGGCTACACCGACCCTGACTACATCGCGGCCAGCCCCTACCGCACCTGCAACCTGCCGCAGATCCGCCTGGAGCCGGTGCTGCGCGACCATGCCGAGAAGCTCAACCCCGGCAACGTCCGGTTCAACAACGAGCTCGTCGACCTGGTCCAAGACGACGACGGCGTCACCGCGACCATCCTCGACAAGGACGCCGGCAGCGAGTACACGGTGCGAGCCGAGTACGCCATCGCCGCCGACGGCGGCCGCACCGTCGGCAATCTGGTCGGAGTCACCCTCGACGGCCCGCGCGACATCATGAAGCTGGTCTCCTGCCACATCACTGCAGACCTCTCGCAGTGGGCGACCGACGACGACGTCCTGATCCGGTGGCTGGTCAACCCCGACTTCGGCGGTGCCTGGTCCGGCGTGCTCGTCCCGATGGGCCCCGACCACTGGGGCCCGAAGTCGGAGGAGTGGGTCTTTCACATGCAGTACGCCAACGACGACCCGGCCGCGATGCAGCCCGAGGCGGTCAAGCAGCGGATGTACGACACCCTCGGTCTCCCCGCGGACCACCCGGTCGAGATCCACAAGATCAGCCCGTGGTCGATGGAGGGCGTCATCGCCGACAAGTTCCGCTCCGGCCGGGTCTTCGTCGTCGGCGACGCCGCTCACCGGCACCCTCCGACCGGTGGGCTGGGCCTGACCTCGGCCATGGCCGACGTCTACAACCTCGGCTGGAAGCTGGCGGCTGTACTCGCCGGCCGCGCCGGCGACGAGCTCCTCGACACCTACGAGGCCGAGCGCAAGCCCGTCGACCAGAACAACATCGACAACGCCATCGCCAACGCGATGAACCACGCGGTCATCGACCAGGCACTCAGCCTCTCGCACGAGAACACCCCTGAGCAGAACTGGGCCGAGCTCGCGCCGTTGTGGCACGACGGGCCGAAGTCGGTCGAGAAGCGAGCCGCGGTCAACCGCGCCGTCGCCTCACAGACCATCGAGTTCCACCACCACAACACCGAGTTCGGCTACCGCTACGACTCCACGGCGGTCGTCCCCGACGGCAGCGCGGACTACGTCCCGCTCGACGCGGTGCGGCTCTACGAGCCCAGCACGAAGCCGGGCTCCCCGCTCCCGCACGCCTACGTCGAGCGCGAGGGTGAGCGGTTCCCGCTCGTCTCCCTGGTGCACGGCGGCAACTTCCTCGTCCTCGCCGGGCCGGAGGGTCGCGCCTGGGTCGACGCGGCGAACAAGATCGCAGCCGAGAACGACCTCCCCATCGTCGCCGGGACCGTCGGCATCGATGGGGCGGACCTGGTCGACGTACGGTTCTCGTTCCTGAAGAACCGCGAGATCGCCGACGACGGCGTGCTGCTGGTCCGACCCGACCGCTACATCGCCTTCCGCTCGATGAGCGGCGTCGAGGACCCGACCACCACCCTGCGCGACGCGCTGGCTTCGGTCCTCTCGACCGACCTGCGCTGACCGGACCGAGGAGACAACAGATGCGTATCGCCAACCTTTCCGGACGCCTCGTCCTGGTCACCGAGTCCGGTGCCGTCGACGTCGAGATCGCCAGCCAGGGTCAGTTCGGCTCCGACCCGACCGCGATCTACCGCCGCTGGGACGACTTCGTCGCCTGGGCCTCGTCGGCACAGCTGCCTCCCGGCACGTCGTACGACGACACGGACCTCGGCGCCGCTGTGCCCGAGCCCGGGCAGGTCTTCGCGATCGGACTCAACTACAAGGCGCACGCCCTCGAGAGCGGGATCACCGAGTTCCCGGTCGAGCCGCCGGTGTTCACCAAGTTCCGCAGCTCGATCACCGGACCATACGGCGAGCTCGAGCTGCCGACTGCGACGGTCGACTGGGAGGCCGAGCTCACCGTGGTGATCGGGAAGGAAGCGCGCCACGTCGCGGCAGCGGACGCGTGGGATCACGTGGCCGGCTTGACCATCGCCCAGGACTTCTCCGAGCGCACCCGGCAACTGGTGCCCCCGGTGCCACAGTTCAGCATCGGCAAGTCGTTCCCCGGTTTCACCCCGATCGGCCCGGTGGTCGTCACCCTCGACGAGTTCGAGACCTCCGGTCTGGACCACGCGGACCTGGAGATCGGCTGCAGCCTCGACGGTGAGCAGGTCCAGAAAGGCCGCACCAACGACCTGATCTTCTCCGTGCCCGTCCTGATCGAACGGCTCTCCGCCGTCCTGCCACTCCAGCCGGGCGACATCATCCTCACCGGCACCCCGTCGGGCGTGGGCGGCGGAATGAAACCGCCTCGCTTCCTCAAGCCCGGCGAAGAGGTCGTCACCTGGGTCGAGGGCATCGGAGAGCTCCGCCAGACGTGCGTGGCCGGCCGGCCGCACACGACCGCATCGGCATCCTGACAACACCTGGAAGGGAGATCAGCCATGGCACTGCACCGCCTCACCTCCATCACCGTCGGCGTCCCGAACGTCGAGGAGACCGCCGCCTACTACACCGACTTCGGTCTCGCGCCGGTCGGCACGAACACCTTCGCGACCGCGGACGGCGGCGAGCAGTTCAAGCTCGCCCACGCCCCTCAGCGCCGCCTGCTCGAGATCGGCATCGGGGTCGAGGACCCCGATGACCTCGACCGCATCGAGCGGCAGCTGCACGCGCTCGACCTCGGCGTCGACCGGACCCCCGACGCGCTGGTGACCGAGGAGCCGATCGCAGGCTTCCGAGCCGTGGTCTCGATCGCGCCGCGGATCGTGCAGGAGAGCGAGCCGACGCCGTACAACGGGCCAGGTCGGATCGAGCGCGCCGGCACCCGCGCCCCCGGTATCCTGCGGGAGGGCCCGGTCACTCCTCGCAAGCTCGGCCACGTCGTGATCGGCTCGACCGACCAGGAGGCCACCCAGCGGTTCTTCACCGACGGCATCGGCCTCAAGATCAGCGACACGGTCCCTGGGCTCGCGGCGTTCATGCGCTGCTCGACCGACCACCACAACGTCCTGGTCCAGCAGGCACCGCTCAACTTCCTGCACCACACGTCCTGGCAGGTCGACGACGTCGACGAGATCGGTCGCGGAGCAACTGCGATGCTCGAGAAGGACCCCGGCCGCCACGTCTGGGGGTTGGGTCGCCACCACGTCGGGTCCAACTTCTTCTGGTATCTCAAGGACCCGGCCGGCAACTTCTCGGAGTACTACTCCGACATCGACTGCATCGTCGACGACGCACTCTGGGAACCGGGGGTGTGGGACGGCGCCAAGTCGCTCTTCAACTGGGGCCCGCCTCCGCCGCCGTCCTTCCTCGCACCCGACGACCTCGCCGCCCTCATGACCGGCGCGCACCAGCCCGGCTGATGGAACCCATCTGGCAACCGACCCCCGCCGCTGTGGCGTCCGCCGCGATCACTCGCTTCGCTGAGGAGGCCACCGCCCGCACGGGCCGCGACCTCACGTCCTACCTCGACCTCTGGTCCTGGTCGGTCGAGGACCTCGACGGGTTCTGGTCATCGGTCTGGACCTTCTTCGACGTCCAGGCCGACGGAGATCCCGTGCCGGCTCTGGCCGAGGAGCGCATGCCCGGGGCCTCATGGTTCCCGGGTGTGCGTCTCAACTACGCCGAGCACGCGCTACGACAAGCCGACCATCCGGCCGCCGCGAACACCGTCGCCATCACGTCGATCAGCGAGGACGGCTCGGTCGACCGCACGACGTGGCACGAGTTGCGGGACCAGGTCGGCGCACTGGCCGGCTGGCTGCGGGCGCAGGGCGTGCAGAAGGGCGACCGCGTGATCGGCTACCTACCGAACACGACGCACACCCTGGTCGCCTTCCTCGCCACCGCAAGTGTCGGCGCGGTCTGGTCCGCATGCGCGCAGGACTACTCCGGCACCGGCGCGGCGACCCGCTTCGCCCAGCTCGAGCCCACCGTGCTCTTCGCTGCCGACGGTTACCGCTGGAACGGCCGCTTGCACGACCGGCGCGCCGAGGTCGACGAGCTCCGTCGGTCCCTGCCGACACTGCGCGTCACCGTGGAGATTCCCAACCTCGGACTCTCGGCCGACGGCCGTCCCGACGGTGCGATCGCATGGGAGCAGACCATCGCCGTCCCGGCAGAGCCGCGCTACGCGCGCGTCGACTTCGACGCCCCGCTCTGGGTGCTCTTCTCCTCCGGAACCACCGGCCTGCCCAAGGGCATCGTCCATGGACACGGCGGCGTGCTGCTCGAGCACCTCAAGACACTAGGGCTCCAGATGGACCTCGGCCCCGGGCGACCGATGTTCTGGTACACCACGACCAACTGGATGATGTGGAACTTCGTCGCTTCGAGCCTGCTCGTCGGCGCTCCCGCGGTGTTCTACGACGGTAGCCCCGCCCATCCCGGTCCGGACCGGTTGTGGAAGGTCGCGGCCGACGAGCAGGTGGCGCTCCTCGGGATGAGCCCGGGCTACCTGCTCGGCAGCGCACAGGCCGGCCTGTGGCCGGGTCGCGACCTGGATCTTTCCGGACTCCGCGCCATCGGCGCAACGGGCGCGCCGGTGACCGCTGCGTCCTACCACTGGGTAGCCGAGCACGTCGGTCCCGACGTCCAACTCGCCTCGACCACGGGCGGCACCGACATCGTGGCCGGGTTCGCGGGCAGCGCCCCGACCACACCGGTGTGGCCAGGCGAGATCTCCGCGCCCAACCTCGGTGTCGCCCTGGAGGCGTGGGACGCCGAGGGAAAACCCGTCGTCGGCGAGGTCGGCGAACTGGTCGTCACCCGCCCCATGCCGTCGATGCCCGTGTGCTTCTGGAACGACCCCGGGGATGTTCGCTACCGCGACAGCTACTTCTCCACCTATCCCCGAGCGTGGCGCCATGGCGACTGGATGCAGGTCACCGAGCGTGGGAGCGTCGTGGTGTCCGGGCGCTCCGACTCGACCCTCAACCGCCACGGCGTGCGCCTGGGCAGCGCCGACATCTACGCGATCGTCGACCAGATCGCCGAGATCCGCGAGTCGCTGGTCATCGGCGCCGAGCTCGGCGACGGTGGATACTGGCTCGTCCTGTTCGTCGTCCTCGTCGACGGAACCGAGCTCACTGATGACCTGGGCACCAGCGTGAAGAAGGCGATCCGCCAAGGGGCGTCCCCGCGCCATGTTCCTGATGACATCATCGCCGTCCCGGCGATCCCGCACACCCGCACCGGCAAGAAGCTCGAGGTCCCGGTCAAGCGACTCATCCAGGGCCACCCCTTGGACAAGGTAGCCAGTCGTGACGCCGTTGACGATTTTGCCGCACTCGCCCGATTCCAGGACTTCTGCCGGGCCTCGACCGCGACCAGGCAGGGCCAATGACGCGTATCGCACCACGGTTGATTCCCGGACCGCGACGCCTCACCTCTTCTGTCCGGCTCCTTTCAGGCAGAGCCCCTTCCCGCGGGACCGCTTCCCGGCTCCCAGGCCAGCCCGTTCGCACCTAGGGCCTGGGTAGGCGTGTGCAGACCAGGAGGTTGTACCTGGATCCGTCGCGATGCAGTTCGCGCCGCTCGACAGCGAGTCCTGCCTCGTGGAGCTCGCCGATGACGTCGGCGACCGGGCGCAGCCTGAAGTTGTCCTTGACGAACGGCTGGGATGCCATCCACTCCGGGTCTGCAACGCCGAGCACCCCGCGACCGTCGGGGGCGAGAACCCGTGCCAGCTCGGCGAAGGCGGACTTCAGATCGGCGATGAAGTAGATCGTGTTCAGGCTGATCCAGCCGTCGAGAGCCGCATCGGCGACGGGGAGGGACGACATCGGTGCCTCGTGGAGGACCAGGTGTCCGGAGTCCACCGCCTCGTTGAACCCGCGCCGCGCCCGTGCAAGCATGTCGCCGGACGGCTCCATCCCGTGCACGTGACCGTCCGGGGCAGCGGCAAGAAGCAGCTCGAGCCCGATACCGCCGCCGAACCCGATGTCGGCGACGACCTCGTGCCCCTTCAGGTCGAGGGCCGCCACGGCGGACTCGATGGCGCGGCGATTGCCCTTGTTGAGCATGCGCGCGACCAGAGCACCCACCGGGCCGGTCGGGCCGCCGAGCTGGCGGCTGAGCAGCCGTAGCACTGCGTCAGGGACGGGGATCCTCACGACGGCCAGGATCGCACACCCTGTCCGTGCGGACCATCACCGAATCGTCCGGTTTCCGACCAGGTACCAGGGGTGGTATCGGGCCGTCGCGACAGCCACCGAGATGGCACGGCGGGGGTTGGGCGACCAGGCAGAGTAGTTCGTAGCAAGCGGCGCGATCGCCGTGCTGCTGCTCGGCATCCCCCAGCACGACCCGACAGGAGACGTGAGATGGACACGACCACCGCGATCGCCCGCTTCGACGAAGTCCGGGCTGACACCGAACGCCTCGCAGCACCACTCTCACCCGAGGACCAGACAGTCCAGTCGATGCCGGATGTATCCCCCACCAAATGGCACCGCGCACACGTGACCTGGTTCTTCGAAACCTTTGTGCTGGCCGAGAACGAGGCCGGCTTCACACCGTTCCAGGACCAATACTGGTTCCTCTTCAACAGCTACTACGAACAGGTCGGGCCACGGTACGCACGGCCGATGCGTGGCGTGATCAGCCGCCCCGGCGCGTACGAGGTCGGCGACTACCGGCGCAACGTCGACGACCGGATCAGGGACCTGCTCGACCGCGTGGACGAGGGCACCTTCGCCAAGCTCGCGCCGACCATCGAGCTCGGTTTCCACCATGAGCAGCAGCACCAGGAGCTGCTGCTCATGGACATCAAGCACGTGCTGTCGCTCAACCCGCTGCAGCCGGTCTACGCCGGACATCCGGTCGCGGGCGACGGCACCGACCGGCTGGGGTGGGTCGACATCGACGGCGGTCTGGTAGAGATCGGCTCCGAGGGCGGTGGGTTCTGCTTCGACAACGAGCTGCCCCGGCACCAGCAGTGGCTGGAGCCGTACCGGCTGGCCGACCGGTTGATCACCAACGGCGAGTGGCTGGAGTTCATGGCCGACGGCGGCTACCGGCGCCCGGAGCTGTGGCTCTCGGACGGGTGGGCGCGGGTCAACGCCGAAGGCTGGGATGCGCCGTTCTACTGGCGAGAGGCCGATGGCGTGTGGTTCGAGCACACCCTGCACGGCACGTCCCCGCTCGACCCGGGGCTGCCGGTCTGTCACCTGAGCCACTACGAGGCCGACGCGTACGCCACCTGGGCCGGCAAGCGCCTCCCGACCGAGGCCGAGTGGGAGCACGCCGCCCGGACCTATGAGGTGACCGGCAACCTGGCCGACCGGGACAGCTTCCACCCACGTGCGGCCGGCCCGGCGACCGGCGGTCTGCGTCAGCTCTTCGGGGACTGCTGGGAGTGGACCTCCTCGGCCTACCTGCCCTACCCGGGCTTCCACCCCGCCGCCGGCGCGATCGGCGAGTACAACGGCAAGTTCATGTCGAGCCAGATGGTGCTGCGCGGCGGCTGTGCGCTCACCCCGCCGGGACACACCCGAGCCTCCTACCGCAACTTCTTCCCGCCCGGCGCACGCTGGCCCGTCACGGGGCTTCGGCTCGCCGACGACGGGCGTCGTGCGTGACCTGGTCGGCTGCGATCGCCTGTGCCCATCGCGGCATCCTCGGACCGCCCCGGACGCACGCCGCGTGGGGCTGCTCACGCGACGACTGCGCGGCTCCGGTGCGACTCGGCTCCTGGACCGCCGCGGTCAGCGGCACCATCGACGCCTCGTGGGCGCTCGTTCTCGACAAGGCGCAGCACCTGCGTCTGCCGGTCGGCTCGGCCCTGATCCAGATCGCCAACGAGATGGAGGTCGGCGGCTTCTCGGTGCTCCTCAGCGACGGCGAGGACCTCGCCCTGCTGACCGGTGACGAGGGTGGCCACCTGACCGAGCCGGCCGCCTGGGAGTACGTCGTCACCGACCATCCGCTCCCGGACGCTCCGTCCACCTCGATCCCGCCGCGCACCATCGGCGTGCTCAGCCCGTGCGGACCCACCTGGTGGCGGCTAGACATGCCCCACCACAACCCGAAGGAGAACCTCGCGTGACCCTGGACATCGACGGCCGGACCAGCACCAGCGAAGGAGCCCGGAGCAGGATCACCACCCTGCTGACCGCCGAGGACCTGCGGCAGAGCCTCGCCGAGGACGCCCGCACCGGCTTGAGCGCATCGCCGAAGTGGCTTCCACCGAAGTACTTCTACGACCAGCGTGGGTCGGAGCTGTTCGAGGAGATCACCCGGCTGCCCGAGTACTACCCGACTCGCACCGAACGGGCGCTGCTGACCGAGTATTCGCAGGAGATCGCCGAGGACTCCGACGCCGAGGTGCTCGTCGAGCTCGGATCCGGCTCCTCGGAGAAGACCCGGCTGCTGCTCGATGCGCTGACCCGGACCGGTCGGCTGACGACGTACGTCCCCGTCGATGTCAGCGCCAGCGCGCTCACCCAGGCGATGGACGCACTCGCCGAGGAGCGGCCCGGGCTGGTTCTGGAGGGTGTCGTCGCCGACTTCGACCAGCATCTCGGGCAGCTGCCCGCGCCGGGACGACGGCTGATCGCACTGCTCGGCAGCACCCTGGGCAACTACGACCGTCCGGGGCGAGCGCGCTTCCTGCGTTCGGTGGCCGCGGCCATGCAGCCGGGTGAAGGCCTGCTGCTCGGGCTGGACCTGGTCAAGGACCCCGGCGAGCTGGTCGCGGCCTACGACGACGCGGCCGGCGTGACCGCCGAGTTCAACCTGAACGCGCTGCACGTCCTCAACCGAAGCCTGCGTGCCGACTTCGACACCGACAGCTTCCGGCACCTGGCGCGCTGGAACACCGAGGAGGAACGCATCGAGATGCGACTCGTCGCGCAGGAGTCCGCCCGCGTGGAGCTGAGCGAGCTCGACCTCGTCATCAAGTTCGACGAGGGCGAGGAGCTCCTCACCGAGCTGTCCTGCAAGTTCCGTCGGGACGGGGCAGCGGACGAGCTCACCGCGGCGGGCTTCGGCGACCTCCGCTGGTGGACCGATCCGGACGAGGCGTACGCGCTCGTGCTGGCCAAGCGCTGAGCGCTACGACCTGGGCCCCGCACCTCCGTTCTCGGAGCAGCGGGGCCCAGGTCGTGGGTGCGCCCACGCAAACAGCACGGGCGCACGACCGCTCGATGCGCCTGACGACGACGCGACCTCGCCCCCGCGCCAGGTCGCGCCGTCATCAGGCGCATCGAATGCGGCTACTTCTTGAACGTGTCCTTGACGTCCTCGACGGTCTTCTTGACCGAGGCCTCAGCCTGGTCGACCTTTCCCTCCGCTTCGAGGGAGTCGTCGTTCGTCGTCTTCCCGGCGGCCTCCTTGGCCTTGCCGATAGCCTCCTGCGCAGCGTTCTTGGCCTTGTCGATCATGCTCATCGTCGTTCTCCTTCGGTGGTGTCGTGATGGATAGTGCGGGGCTCGGGTGACGCTGGGCGCCGCCGGTCAGCGCACACGCATGTGCGACTGCTGTCGTCCCCTGCCGCGCCGAGGCTGGTCGATGAGGACCCGGCAGGTGATCGAGTCGTCGGGGAACGCCGCGGCGACGTCCTGAGCGCAGGTCTCGGCAGCATCGGCGACCGGCGCGACCGCGGCGGCGGGGTCGATGCGACCCCGCAGCAGGATCACCGGCCGCGACCGGATGGTGACCACCGTGCCGGTGACCCCGGTCAGCGGCGCCAGGCTCTCGAGCCTGGTGGCGGCCGCATCCGCGATCGAGCGGAGGTCGGCCTGGACACGCCCGGTCTGGTCGCTCGCGTCGAGGCGCAGCGTCGAGGGTCCGCGCCGGCCCAGGTGCGACAGCAACCACACCAGGCCGATCAGGCCGATCAGGATGCCCGCCGCGGCGAACGCCCACGGGAACCAGTCGGACGTCACGATCTCACTCGCCGGACCGGTGGACAGCTCGGCCGGGTAGGTCCGGAGGACCCACTGGTAGTGCCAGTCGACGATCAGCAGACCCAGGGCGATCACGAGCACCGCCACGAGCAGGGTCATCACACGGTCGTACCTGATCACACGGGGAGTCATCGCGGCACCTCCGTGGCCCGGACCTTGATGCGGGTTCCGGTCAGCCGGCCGACCTCGTCGTCGAGGACAGCTCTCACGTGCTCGGTCACGGCGGTAGCCTCCTGGGGGCCGTCGGGGGTGTTGCGCGCGGCGACGACGACGTCCACGACGAGGCGGCGCCGGGTGCTGCGTGAGGAGTCCGCCGACATCACCCCGGGGAGCCGGTCGGCGGTCTCCTGGGCGACGGCCGCGACGGCGCCGGGCTCGAGCCACAGGTCGGCATCGCCCGCGACCCGCAGGTGCGTACGCCGGCCGGGCCGGAGCGCGAGCCAGAGCATCACCAGGCCGACGAGGGCGATCCCTCCGCCGGCCGCCGCCAGACCGGCCGACGGGCCGATCCCGTCGAGGCCGGCGACCAGGTCGGGGACGACCGGAGAGCCGGTTGCCCATCCCTGGCTGACCAGGAGCTCACGGACCGCGAGCACGGCGACCCCGATCAGGACCAGGGCGAGCACGATGGCGGTGGGAACCGCCACCGGTGCTCGGCGCGGCTGGGCACGTGGTGCCGCAGGGCGGGCGACCTGTTCGGCCGATGGTTCGATCGTGTGCGTGCTCATTCCACCCTCCTGCCGGTGTCCTCGGTCGACGGGTCGACCGCGTGCACGGTGACGTCCACGCTGCGGATCTCGATGCCCGAGAGCCGGAAAGCCTCTTGGCGTACGGCGTCCCGGGCTGCCGTGGCGATGCGGGACACGCTGCCTGGCCAGGCCATCGCGACGTCGAGCTTCACCCGGACGGCGCGCCCCTCGGCCGTGATGTCGGCCTTCGGGAACGCCGACCCGGTGACCCGGCCGAGGGCACTGCGATGAGCCACCGTGCCCGGGACCTTCAGAGCAGCGTGCTCGATGATCCGCTGGAGCGCCTTGTTGCGGACGTCCAGAGTGCCACGGTCTTCCGCCGGGTCGGGCGCCTCACTGTCCGCGTCCATGAGGTGCGTCGGACGCACAGGGGTCTCAACCACGGCGTCCTCGCAGCAGGCTGCGGACGTCGAGCTCACCGTCGACGTGACCGCCGATGAGGTAGCCGGCCCCGCCCAGCACGATGGCCAGCAGCAGGCCGACCAGGCCACCGGTGACGATGGCGATCGTGAGCAACAGTCCGGCGACCAGGCCGAGTGTCGAGTTGGTCATGACGTTTGTCTCCTTCTGAAGGTCAGAGCGGGGCCGCAGCCGAGCCGGTGCGGTCGGGCGGGAGGATGTCCTCCACCGTGACGTCCACGGGGCCCGACACGTACGGCCGGACGGCGTCGCGGATGACGTCGGTGGTGGCGAGGACCGGTGCGCCCCAGTGGAGAACCACATGGATCGCGCAGCCGGGCTCGCGCATCCTCACCCCGTTGACCCGGCGCCCGGGGAGGTAGGTGGCCACCTCCCCCGCGACGCCGGCGTGCAGGTCGTGGACGCCGGGCACCGCGAGCACCGCGGCCGCGACGACATCCACGACCTCCGGCTCAGCGCCGTCGTGGCCCTGTGGGTCGGCGTCGGCAGTCACGGTCACTCCACCCGCCGGGCGGCATCCTGGTCGGAGTCACTGGTCTCGTCCTCGAGGTAGACGTCGTGGACGGTGATGTTGACCTCAGTGACCTCGAGGCCGGTCATCCGCTCCACCGATGCCTTCACGTTGCGACGAATCGCAGACGCGAGGTCGGGGATCGAGGTGCCGTACTCGGCGACGATGTCGAGGTCGGCGGCAGCCTGCCGCTCCCCCACCTCCACCGCGACGCCCTGGCCGAGGTTCGTACGCGAACCGGGGATCCGCTCGCGGATCGCCCCTGCCGCACGCGCCGCGCCGCCACCGAGGTCGTGCACGCCGCTGATCTCCCGCGCCGCGATCCCCGCGATCTTCGAGACCACGGTGTCAGAGATCGAGGTGCGCCCGTACTCGGAGGCCAGAGCGCCCGTGTCAGCGCGGTCCACCGACTGGCCGTCGGCGCCGTTGGTCGAGCTCGTGCTTCCGGACTTCGTCTGCGTCATGAGAAGAACCTTCCAGTTCGTGTTCGGTCGTACTGATGCTGGTTAGTCGCGGCGTCGAACCGATATGTCACACGAATATGGGTGTGTTCTAGATCACATCTCTTTGCTTGGGGATGGTAGAACTCTCATATCCGGACACTGCCCTCGTGGGGCAGCAGACGAGGAACTCGGGGGCAATGTCGAAATCGCAGGCGTCGTCTGAGCCATTGGCGACGGATGAGGCGCTGGTGCGTGCAGCCCGCCTGGGCGACCAGGAAGCCTTCAGGGAGATCGTGGACCGTCATGGTCCCGCCATGTACCGGTACGCCCTCCACATGGTCGGCGACTCCAGCGACGCCGCCGAAGCGACCCAGGAGGCGTTCGTGTCGGCGTGGCGGAGCCTGTCCGGCTTCGCGGGGCGCTCCTCCCTGCGTACCTGGTTGATCCGTCTCGTGCACCGTCGCGCGGCCGACCTCCAGCGCAACCGCCGCGCGACGCCCATCGACGACGGCCTGATGTCGCGGCTGACCCCGGCCGCGCCGGACAACCCCCTGCAGTCTGTTCTGGACGCCGAGCTTCTGGAAGCGTTGCAGCTAGCATTGAACGAACTGCCGTGGCATCAAAGGGCGACCTGGCTGTTGCGGGAGGTCGAAGAGATGAGTTACGAGGAGATCTCCATCGCCCTGGCCATGCCGATCGGCGCCGTCCGCGGACACCTGTACCGCGGACGACGCACACTCGCGGAGAGGATGGCCCGATGGCGCTAGATCCCAGCCCGCTCGGGCGCGCCATCCGCGCCGCCCGTGCCGAGGAGCCCCCCGGCTGGGTCGACCTGGCCGAGTCGATCATGGCGCGCGTGCGCCGGGTCGTCGTGCCCTCCGAGCCGATCCTGACCTTCACCGAGCCGGGCGTATCGGCGCGTGACGAGCAGGGGTCCGAGACCTTCGTCTCCGCCCGCGTCGTGAGCGCCGCGCTGCGCCGGCTTCTCCAGGAGCACCCGACCCACGCGCCCGACAACATCGAGCTGCACGTCGACGAGGGCCGCCTGACCGGCATCGAGATCCGCCTCGTCGCCAGGTACGGCATCGAGCTCCACCCGCTCGCCGACACCCTGCGCCCGCAGATCCTCGAGATCGTCACGGAGCTCCTCGGGCCTGCTTCCGGCATCGACCTCTCAGCGATCGAGATCGAGTACGTCGACGTCACCCGCGGGGATCCGAACCGGACCTGAACGGCGTATCAGCGCCCTGCCGCTCGCACTCCTCCAAGTGAGGCTCCGGCCGTCGTCCTGGACGGTCCAGGACCTGGAGCCGACAGGGGGAACGAACATGGACAACGAAGATCTGTTCATGGCGCAGTCGGATGCCGTGCCCGAGGAG
Source organism: Nocardioides sp. NPDC057767 (assembly GCF_042798275.1). Classification (NCBI taxonomy): domain Bacteria; kingdom Bacillati; phylum Actinomycetota; class Actinomycetes; order Propionibacteriales; family Nocardioidaceae; genus Nocardioides; species Nocardioides sp. NPDC057767. Next base: position 219,272 of record NZ_JBHVKJ010000001.1, read on the forward strand.
CTCACGGCCGTCGCCGAGTCGAAGGCGTCGGTCGAGGAGGTGCTGCTCGGCATGGAGAACGTGGTCGGCGTGGGGGTCGGCCTCAAGATCACCGACGGCGAGCAGACCGAGACGCCGAGCGTCATGGTCCTGGTCAGCCAGAAGATGCCGACCGAGCTGATCGGCGACGCGGACACCGTCCCGGACACGGTGGACGGCAAGCCGACCGATGTCCTCGAGGTGGGGCATCTGTTCGCCGGCGGCAGCCAGCAGCTCATGGAGACCCAGGAGGTCGACGCCCAGACGTTGGCGCTCCGGATCCGTCCGGCCCGACCGGGGTTCAGCGTCGGGCACTACAAGATCACCGCCGGGACGATCGGCGCGGGTGCGTACGACCTGAGGACCTTCCCGGGGATCCCGCCGCGCTACTACATCCTGAGCAACAACCACGTGCTCGCGAACTCCAACGATGCGAGCATCGGCGACCCGATCCTGCAGCCCGGCCCGTTCGACGGCGGAACGGCACCGGCGGACGTGATCGGCCGGCTGGCCCGGTTCGTGCCGATCAGGTTCGACGGGTCCTGCAACTACGTGGACGCCGCGATCGCGGAGGTGCCCTTCCACGTGATCGACCGCGACGTCTACTGGAACGGCTACCCGGCCACCGCCGCCAAGGCCGCCACCGTCGGCATGCTCGTCAAGAAGACCGGCCGCACCACGAACTTCACCACCGGCCGGGTGACCGCCGTCGCGGCGACGGTGAACGTCAACTACGGCGCCGGCAAGGTCGCGAAGTTCTGCAACCAGATCATCACGACCAACATGTCAGCCGGCGGCGACTCCGGCTCGATGGTGCTCGACCTGCAGAACAACCCGGTCGGGCTGCTCTTCGCAGGTTCGAGCGTGGCGACGATCCTGAACCCGATCGCGCTGGTCCAGCTCTCCCTTCAGGTGCGTGTCTGGCCGTGATCGACCCGCGGACCCGGAGATGTCGTCAGTCCTCGGTCCTGAAGGCGTCTCCGGTCTCCACCCGCACCGGAAGGCCCTCGCACTCCTGCGGCAACGACCGCACCGCTGCCGAACCCGGGTCGAGGGCGTAGACCACAACCGCCGGTCCGCCGTCTTCCGCAGCACCGATCGCGACCCCCGCGATGCCCTCGTCGATCCACTTCTCGGCGACCATCAGCGCGCGTCTGGATCGCTCATCGAGGGATGGGATCTCGCCGTACAGGTCGTCGTCACTCATAGCTCCAGGCTACGCCTGGAGCGCGACGGTCGACGTCACTTCTCCGGGTGCACCATCGCATCGACCGCGACGGTCACGGCCAGGATGAGCGCCGTGTCCTCGCCCGGGACGACCTCGACACCGTAGGTGTCGCGGACCCGGAACCACTTCTTGGAGACTTCGGCGATCTTGCGTCCGTCGGCCTCGATGTTCGTACTCGTGGTCGGCGATGCTGCCCTGGACCGTCCAGTCGTCGCCGATGGACACCAGCTTCCGGCGCATCTGGAATGGGTTGGCGCTTCCGCCGTGCCCGAACGCCTCACGTTCCGGGTGAGAGCAATTGCCACGGACACCGCTCGACGTGGTCCCCGAACGGGCCAGGCACAAGAGAGTCGAAAGTCCCGTCCACCCCAATGTTGGGTAGGTGGGGAGAACTCCTGCAACCCGCTGAGACAGCGCCGGGAGACCCTCCTCTCACAGGCCTCGCCGAGGCGGCCCACACGCCGCACTTGCTCCTCGGTTTCAAGAGGTCCTCACGATCCACCCGAGATCGGCCCAGGCCGACCGCGGCAGGCGTCCCTTGCCACTCGCCGGGTCTCGGGTGCCTCAACCCTGCCTGCTCACCACGGGCACGAACCCACGAAGGAACCGACCCATGAACATGCACAGCTCCACCAAGATCGGCCTCGCGGCCGTAGCCGTTGCCGGCGTCGCCACGGTCGTGGCAGCCCCTGGGGCTCAGGCCGCGCAGGACTGCACGACGACCACCGTGACCTCTCAGGTCAAGGTCGCCGACGAGAAGAAGACCACCGAGATCACGCCTGCCGTCACGCACGTGGAGCACACCGACGCGGTGTCCCACGAGGAGTCCCGCTTCTCGAAGGTGGTCGAGGGTGAGAGTCACGAGGCCGTCACCGAGGACCAGTTCCGCAACTCCGTCTACACCCGGACCTACACGCCCGGCACCGACGCGGTGACCGACACCATCGAGCACCCGGCCGAGACCCACACGGTCGAGCACCCGGCCGAGACGCACATCGTCCACCACGAGGCGGTCACCCACGAGGAGACTCGCGTCAGGGACCGTGGCTACGCCTACAAACAGAAGGAGACCGGCAAGGTCCGCTACCTGAACACGCCGGACTGGAACGGCGAGGACGAGCACGGCGACAAGGGCTGGGTCCGCTTCGCCGAGGGCGACCTGACCGAGACCGTCACCGTCGTGGACGTGGAGGCGTGGGACGAGACGGTCGTGGACAAGGAGGCTTGGACCGAGACCGTGGTGGACAAGGAGGCCTGGACCGAGACCATCGTGGTCGAAGAGGCCACTCCTGCCGTCTTCGGCCCGTGGCAGTGGGACCACTTCACCGCCTGGACCACCACCTCGGGCACCCCGGCCGACGAGGACGGTCAGGTCGGCGAGGACAACCCGCTGAACCTGTCCCAGATCGGCGAGCAGTACGAGCAGACCGTGATCACGAAGGAGGCCTACACCGACCCCGACGTCACCCTCTACTTCGTCGAGGACGGCGAGCCGACCACGAACCTGGCCGACGCATCCTGGACCACCGACGAGCCTGAGGGTTGGGACCTGGTCGACACCCGCACGGTGGAGGACAGCCCGGCGTCGGACGTCACCGTGGTGGACTCGCCTGCCTCATCGGTCACGGTCGTCGTGCCGGCCGTCTACGAGACCAGGACCAACACTTCGGAGAAGTGCTCGGCGGTCATCAAGGACGCCAGCACCAAGGCCGTCAGCACCAAGGCCGACTCCGAGGTCCCGACCCGGATCGACGCCGGTCTGGCCGGGAACCTGCCGAGCGCGGGCGGTCCTAACGCAGCGCTTCTCGCCGTCGGCGGGCTGCTCGCCGGCATCGGCGGCATCGGGACCTTCCTCACCCGTCGCCGGAAGAACGCCTGACCGGCCGGCTGGCCGCTGTCCCGGGCGAACGAGCTTTCGTTCGCCCGGGACACCCTTCGGACGCGTACGCCGCAGAGGTCAGTGCACGCCGGCCATCAGCTTGCGGATGGGCTTGTTGCCGACGAGCAGCAGGACGCCGACCACGACGGAGGCGAAGCCGACCCACCAGAAGAAGCCGCTGTCGTTCGAGACGTCGTAGAACTCGGCCAGACGACCGGACATCGCGGTGCCGAGGGCGATGGAGAGGAAGAAGAGCGCCATCATCTGGGTCTGGAACCGAGCCGGGGCGAGCTTGGTGGCCAGCGAGAGACCGACCGGGGAGAGCAGCAGCTCGGCGAGGGTGAAGAGCAGCAGGATGAACGCGAGGCCGATCAGCGGCACCGAGTGAGCACCGCTCGGCATCAGCAGGAACGCCCAGAACGCCAGTCCCATCAGGATCGTGCCGAGACCGAACTTCACCGGCGTCGACGGCTGACGGGAGCCGAGCCTGGTCCACAGGGCGGCGAAGACGCCGGCGAGCAGGATGATGAAGACCGGGTTGATCGAGTTCACCCACGAGACCGGCATCTCCCAGCCGAAGATGTCGCGGTCCAGGCGCTGGTCGGAGTAGACCACCATGACGGTGAACTGCTGCTGGTAGAGCGACCAGAAGACCGCGGAGGCGACGAAGAGCGGGACCATCGCCCACACCCGGCTCCGCTCGATGGCGGTGACGTGGCTGCTCAGCAGGATGACGGCGAAGAGCGCGACCGCGGCGACCGCGCTGATGCCGATCACGATGTTGGCCAGGCGCGGAGCGGTGATCACGCCGGTCAGGCAGAGCACCACGATCAACACCACCGCGGCGACGGCGATCCCGATCCAGCGGCCCCGCTCGGCGGCGGGAAGCGGGTTGGGTACGACGCGGCTGGCGGCGGGCAGCCGGCCCCTGCCCAGCGTGTACTGCACCAGGCCGAGGATCATCCCGACCGCGGCCAGCCCGAAGCCGAAGTGGAAGCCCCACTGCTTCTGCAGCAGACCGGTCAGCAGCGGGCCGACCAGGGCACCCAGGTTGATGCCCAGGTAGAAGAGGGAGAATCCGGCGTCGCGGCGCTCGTCATCGGCGGCGTACAGGGTGCCGACCAGGGAGGACGCGTTGGCCTTCACGCCGCCCGAGCCGAGCGCGATCAGGACCAGCCCGACACCGACGCCGGCGATGCCCGGGATCAGCGCGAGGCCGAGGTGGCCGAGGACGACGAGGCACGCGGAGTAGAAGAGCGTACGCTCCGCGCCGAGCAGGCGGTCGGCGATCCAGGCCGCGATGATGGTCGAGAGGTAGACCGCACCGCCGTACGCGCCGACGATCCCGAGCGCGACCGTCTCGCTGATCCCGAGGCCGCCCTGGGCCGCGGAGTAGTAGAGGTAGATCGCCAGGATGCCCTGCATGCCGTAGAAGCTGAACCGCTCCCACAGCTCGACGCCGAACAGGTTGGCCAGGACGCGTGGCTGGCCCAGGAAAGACCGCTCGCCGGGATCGCCGGCGGTGGTCTGACTGTGCAGTTGAGTCATTACTTCAGGTTCACAAGGCCGCGCTCCCACACCCAAATCACGGACAGTGGATAGCGGACCTATGTGAGTTGATTCACTCGCGCTACGGCCGGGGCAGCAGGCCCGCGTCGCGGTGCTCGACCAGCTCGGTGCGCTCCCGGGCGATGCGGTCCATGCCCCAGCGGCCGAGCGGCCCGAGCGCGGCGTTGAGGCTGCGGCCGTGCTCGGTCAGCGAGTACTCCACCCGCGGCGGCACCTCGGCATACACCTCCCGGTGCACCAGCCCGTCCTGCTCCATCTCGCGCAGGTGCTGGGTCAGCATCTTCTCGCTGACGCCGGGCAGGCCTCGGCGGAGCTCCGCGAAGCGGCGTACGCCGTAGTTGTCGAGCTCCCACAGGATCAGCCCCTTCCACTTGCCGCTGACCACGTCGAGCGCGGCGTCGATGCCGCAGATGTAGGGACCGATCCGGGTCGATCTCGTCACGGGACTCTCCTCACTCACCTTTTGGTAAGTACCCCAGTAAATAGTGGGTACTCCCGCCATCGTACGCAAAGCCCCAGGATTGTCGTCATGAATCAATCTCTCACCCCCGTCACCGTCATCGGCCTCGGCCCCATGGGTCAGGCGATGGTCCACAGCCTGCTCGCCACCGGGCATCCGGTGACCGTATGGAACCGCACCGCTTCGCGAGCCGACGAGGTCGTCGCCGCCGGCGCCCAGCTGGCGGACTCGCCGGCGAAGGCCGTCGCGGCCAGCGACCTGGTCATCCTCAGTCTGACCGACTACCAGGCGATGTACGACGTGCTCGACCCCGCCACGTCCGAGCTGAAGGGACGCACGATCGTCAACCTCAGCTCGGAGTCCCCGGACGGGACGCGTCGGGGAGCGGAGTGGGCCGCCTCGCACGGCGCGCACTTCCTCACCGGCGGCGTGATGGTCCCGGCCCCGATGGTCGGGACGCCCGATGCGTACGTCTACATCAGCGGTCCCGCCGACGTGCTGTCGCCGCACGAGGACGCGCTCGCCCGGATCGGGTCGGTCCGCTACCTGGGTGAGGACCCGGGGCTCGCGCAGCTGATGTACCAGGCCAACCTGGACATCTTCCTCACCTCCCTCTCCTCGCTGCTCCACGCCGTGGCGCTCCTGGAGACGGGCGGCATCAAGCCGTCCGCGGCCATCCCGGAGCTGATGCAGACCCTCGCCGGCATCCCGCCGATGCTCGCCGCCGGCGAGGACCTCGGCGCCCAGCTCGACGCCGGCAAGCACCCCGGCCACCTGAGCACCATCACGATGATGGGCGCCACCGCCGACCACCTCGTCGAGGCCAGCGAGGCCGCCGGCATCGACACCGACCTCCCCCGCGCCGTCCAGGCCCACTACTCCTGGGCCCGCTCCCGCGGGTACGGCGCGGAGAACTGGTCTCGCATCATCGACGCCATCCGGCCGTACGTCTGAGGTGAGCTGTTGCCGGGCGGCCTCCCCGCAGGAGGCTGTCCGGTACAAGCCTGCCGAGAAGTCACGTACGTCGGCCGAGACGTCACACCCGGTCACTCTCCTACCGCGAGTATCCCTCGGCTGGGCGGCCTCAGCCCGTGAGAATACGGAGCGCGGCTTGACCGTCGGTCTGTCGATCTGCAGGAAGGGCTCTCCATGCCCGCGCGTTGTCTGGCATCGCTTTCGCGAGCGCCGCCAGGCGCGCCCGGTCCGACCCGGCGAAGTGTTCACGCTCTGCGTATGGATCTTCGATCACCGACAACAGGAGCGCGGCATCCTGGAGGTGGCGCTCCTTGTCGCGCGGATCGGTCTGGTACGCGGCCGCCTTGAGGATCAGCGCACCGAATGGGGACGGCACGCTTACCGTCGTCGTTCGCCCTGGTGTGATCTGCAGGCGCGCGTTGATGGTTCGCTGCAGTGCTTGAGTCCCGCCTTCGATCGCCATCATGTTCTTGCCGCGCAGCTTCTCAATCACACGAGGTGCGGCATGGTCGGCCACCAGTACGTCGACGACATCCGTTGCGCTGGCGACGAGATCCACCCGCGACTTGCCTCGGACAAAGCGATGGGCAATGGTGCTTCGCTCATCGATCGACGGAGCGAACGCGTACCCGATCGACTCCAACGCGTTCGCCGCTTCGGCAGCGATGCCACGGGTCGTCTCCACATGCAGCACGAGGTCCACGTCGTTCGTCGGCCTTAGGGCGTCGACACCTCGATGAATGGCGTGGAGCTGCGCCATCAGGCCGCCGACCAGCGTCCACTTCTCGTGCGTCAGCACCGCCTCGATCTCAGCAACGTTGGGCCACGGTGCACCCCAACCGCCACCGGGACTCGGCACCTCGATGGTGGCGCGTTCAGACATGGAAGTCCTCCAGCGCGTGCTCGAGCGCGTCAAGGCCGGCCCGCCGTTCGCGTACGTCGAGGGACTCAGCCAGATCCATTGCCGCGAGCAGGATGCCCCGCCCCGACAGGTCACGCACCACGTCGAGGCTCATGGTTGTAGCGCGGAGCGTGACGCGACCGTCCTCGTCCCGAATCAAACCATGTCGCGACACCACGCCAGCGACGTCATCGGCCGAGAGGTAGCCATCGATGTCGTTCGTGTCCGCGAGACCAAGCCTGCCCGCCACATCGACCGGATAAACCAGTTCCGCCAGGAGGTACTTCCCGGCGCTGGAATGAGCACGGTATCGAGTCACAACAGCCCTCTCACGGGCACGCTCGACCAGCTCAACGGCGGAGAGCTCGCGAAGTCGCGCCCTGAGGCGGAGCCGCTGCCGCTCCCCCATCCATTCGACACCCGCCCCAGACAAGGTCGCCACCGCGCCCCATGCCGTGGCCTCCGACCATGCGCGACGCGAGCGACGCCGAACAGTGGCGAACCGTTCAACCGAGGTCTCGTCCACCAGACCACGCGCGACCTGGCGAAGAGCTCCGCTCGCGGCGAGCTGCTGCACCCGCCGCGTGGACACGCCCAGCCGCTCGGCGGCATCGGACACACCCACGAAACTCATGACAGATAGTTTCGCATATGCGAAGCTATCTGTCATCCCTGGCGACGAACACCGACCACCTCGTCGACATCAGCCAAGCAGCCAGCATCCGAGGGGTGCTGTCGCCGGGGTGGCCGCCCGCGAGGAGGACGCCCCAGTCAGGAATGAGCCGTGAGCCAGCCGATCACGTCGGCGGTGATCGCATCGCGGTTGGTCTCGTTGAAGATCTCGTGGCGCGCCTCGGGGTAGAGCGTCACCGTCACATCCTTCAGTCCGGCCTCGCGATAGCGCTGCCCCAGCAGCTCGACCAGGGCGCCACCTCCGGCAAGCGGGTCGGCGTCGCCGGAGACGACGAGAATCGGCAGATCGGGGCGGATCCGACTGATGGCTGCCGGGTCCGCCAGACGCTCGGCGCCGGCGAACAGCTGAGGCACGGCGGTGTCGGGCAGATCGAACCCGGACAACGGGTCCGCGACGTACGCATCGACCTCGGCCTCGTCGCGCGAGAGCCACTCGTACCCGGTCCGGTGCTCGAACCCGGCGTTGAACGCCTCCAGCCCGACCGGCCCCTCGGCGCTCGAGAGCGCACCGGCGAGTACGTCGAGGGCGGTCGAGCCCGACAGCACCACGCCGTCGTATAGATCGGACCGGTCCAAGATCACCGTCTGCGCCGCGAAGGACCCCATCGAGTGCGCGACCAGGAACACCGGGATCCCAGAGAACTCCTCGCGCAGCGAGGCACCCATGGCCGCAACGTCGGCCACCAGCGCCTCGAAGTCGAAGTGACCGAGCTGGTCGGCCGACGCGACGGACCCGCCGTGACCGCGGTGGTCGACCGCCCGCACGACGTACCCAGCCCCGACGAGAGCCCGAGCGAGCCGGTCGTAACGCTGGCCGTGCTCGGCGATGCCGTGGGCGATCTGGACCACGCCCCGCGGCGCCGACAGCTCCGCTCCCCATGTCCGGGTTGCGAGCACGGTGCCGTCGGTCGGCGAGACGAATGTGGCTGTGGTGGGCATCGAGCCTCCTGGTGACGGGGTGCCTATGCTGCCATTCCTAGGTCCGGCGCATACGCGATCAGCGCGATCCCCTCAGGAACACACCGGGCCTGTTCAAAGGGCGCGAGTCGACGTCGTATCGAGCCCACGGACCGCCGACCTGCTCCCTCATCGCGCTCTCGCCCGGCTCGAGGTCCAGGACATTCACGAGCGTCGGATCCGTGTCCACGAGATCGGTGAGGTGTCCCACCCTGTTGCTGTCCAACGTGGCCTTCGACGCCCCGATCAGCTGCCACACCCCGTCATCGGTGTCGCGCGAGACGAAGAGGGCAGGCTCCTCGCCCGTCAGGACCGGTGCCGTCGTGATGATCTTCGTACGACGCAGCCAGTGGCGCAGCCACACCGCGCGACTGTCGAGCCCCATCACGGCATCGACCACCGTCCAGATGTACGCCATGTCCTGATGCTCGAGGGCTGCAGCAGCGGTCAGATGCGGCCCTCCTTGGGGCACGTCATCGAACGGCTCATCGATCAGCGCCTACCCGACGCGACCGTCACGCTCGAGAACAGCCGCATGAAACGTGCCGCCGCCCTCGTCTCCGGCCCCGACACCGATCGAGATCCGCCCCTCATCCGCTCCCGACGTCCACCCGAAGACGTACGAAGCCAGCTCACCGCGCGGGCCGACGAACTCCCCGAACATTCGGCGGTCCGTACCGTGCTCCGTCTGCCGCTCGACGAACCGGCCCTCTTCTACTCTCACCTTCACGACGCAAACCTAGTAATCGCGCGATTGGCCCCCGCCGCAACAACACCGCCGGCACCAGATGAACCCGAGAGGCTTCGATGACAGCGACACGCTCGACCAGCGACGACCTCGAGGTGCTGCAGCAGGCAGCATCACACGCAGGGTTGGACGCAGCGGACGCCCGCTTGTTGAGGAACGGAACCCACGCGGTCTATCTACTGCCGAACGCGAACGTCGTAGCCCGCCTTGGTCGCTCAGGGACCGTTGACAACGCCGCGCGCCAGATCCAGATCGCCTCCTGGCTCTCCACCAACAGAATCAACGCAAACCTCCCGATCGACGGATTGGACCTCCTCACTGTCGCCGGGCGGCCCGTGAGTTGGTGGACCCCGATCCCGACTCACCGCCACGCGACTCCGGCGGAACTGGGCTCCGTGCTCCGCAAGCTCCACGACCTCTCGGTGCCAACCACCATCGACATGCCGAACCTCGACATCGTCGAACATGTCGCCGAGCGCATCGGGTCAGTACGAGCACTCCCCGCCTTCGACCGCAACTGGCTTCATTGCCGACTCGCCAAGCTGGACGCGTACCTGGCAACCACCGAGGTCCTCGAAGCCCGATGTGTCGTGCAAGGCGACGCTTGGCAAGGCAACCTGGTCGTACCCGACGGCGGCTCCACCGATCCTTCTCGACTTCGACCACGTCTCGATCGGACGCCCAGCCTGGGACCTGATCCCACTCGCCGTCGACCACGAAGACTTCGTCCGAATCGGCCACGAGGATGCCGCCGCGCCGCTGTCCATCACTCGCGCCAGGCATCCCCCAGCCCAACGGCACCCGCGCCTGAGTGCATATTCCCATCCCCAACATAGGGGACTTGCCGTACCAGTACAGCCCAAGGTAAACACACCGACGATGTGCTGAACACGTGACTTTCTTGGAGAAACCTGCGCCGAGCGCTGGACAAGAGAGGACCTGTACGCCGCAGACCTCGCTGAGGACGGCTACATCTCGAATCCAACAAGCAACGGGCACGTCCGTTCTTCCATTCAATTGTGTGCCGAGTGTCGGCACGGGTTGCTAACCTTTCGCTTCGGCTTGGCCGGGTTTGAACTGCGTGACACATAGGAGACCGATGGATCTGATTGGTGAGCTTCTCCACCGGAGGCTCCTGACCGAGATCGGTGATGAGGAAGAGCGCCTCAGGATGGTGCGGGACGCCGCCCTCGCGCTCAGCCAGCGGTTCAAGAGTGACCTACGGTCCCTAGTGCCGCATGCCGTTGTTGCGGCCGTCGATGAGGACTGCGGCGCCGATACAGACCCCCTCACACAGGCGTACGGCGAACTGACGGCGCAGTGGGAGACTGTCCGCAACGCGTTCGACGGGCCGCCGCTTTCGCTGATTCGTGCCATCACGCTTGAGGCGGTCGCAGCAGTGGCCGAGGACGACTCGAGGGTTCTCGCCGCCGCCTGGTACTCGCTGCGCACCGCGCTAGAGGAGCTCCCTGCGGGCAGTTGGGCTGAGCCGCTGGGCGACCTGGCAAAGAGATGGGACGACGCCATATGGGAAAGCGTCGAGGCGTCTTGGTCTCCGGTGTCGGTGTCGTCGAAAGTGACGATGCCGCCGGTGTCGAAGTTCGACAACGATCGCATTACCGCGTCCACGGCGGCGACTGCGCGCAAGGAAGCGGCCACCTTCGTGGCGTCGGGCAACTGGCAGAACTTCGCACAGACCATGATGACGGGCTATCCAGATCACGTTGAGGCGCTCGTGAGCGCGTCTGAGGTTGCTGCCGCAGAGGCGCTCCGTCAGTCGAACGAAGACCTTCGGACGTTCGCTGGCGAGCTGGGCAAGAAGCTGCGCGACATTCTTGCGGCACAGGAGGACGCCATCGAATCGACGCGCCTGCGCGGCGAACTGCTGTGGTGGCAGCGCACGGCGTTCAGCCCGACGCGTCGGGTCGGATACTCCGACCTCGAACCGGCCGAGGTTCCCGTCGTTGCGGCGTACGACCTGCACCTGTTGATGCCCGAGGTAGCGCCGCTGGCGGCCGAGCACCTGCTGTCCGGTGTGGTTGCAAGGGCCAGCGGTAACGCGAAGGTCTCCATCGACGATCTGTCCGGAGCTGCCGACAACCTCCCCGCTGGTAACGGGCACACTCCGACACTTGTTCTTGACGCCGCCCAGTCCGATGCGAAGACCCAACTGCTTGCACGCGGTGAGGACGTGGAGGCCGGCCGTGCCGCGGTGCTGCTGTTCCGGGATCTTCAGGCTCGACGTCTCAGCGGAACCGGTGACGACGAATCATGACAGCCACGGCGGGCGGCGGCGCCGCCTGCAGCCGCGGGAACTGTTACGCCCCGGACACAGGCTGCATCCTGGGCAACGTCGAAGACTGCGAACACTTCGCGGCCCCGGTGCCCGATGCCGCCACGGTGCCTGAGCAGGAGGTCACGCAGGGCCAGCGACTCCCGTGGTCCGGTCTCGCGCTCGGCCTGACCGACGTGTTCCCAATTGCCGCACTGGGTCGCCCGCACATGGTCGGTGTCGTGGGCGCCGCCGGTTCAGGCAAAACCACCCTGCTGGCTGCTCATTGGATTGCTGCCCGACGCGGACTAGGCACGTACAGTCGGTCCTTCGCCGGGTCGTACAGCTTGATGGGTTGGCACCAGATTGCACGGCACCTGCAGTGGCAGCCGTTTGGCTCCGGGTTCCCACCACACACCTCGTCATCAGACAACCGCTCCCCTTCGCTCCTGCACGTCGCGTACTCGAACCCCAACGATCCGGCTGACGGCGCCCGGCGGCGCCACGTTCTGCTCACTGACGCACCGGGCGAGTGGTTCTCCCGTTGGGCCGAAGAACCCGCCCTTGCCGAAGGCGCACAGTGGGTGGCCGACCACGCCGATTCGTTCCTGCTTCTAGCCGACGGCGACGCACTCCGCGGCGCGGAGCGCGGTCAGGCGCGCGTGGACTACCAGTCACTTGCCATTCGTCTTCAGACGGCTGCGGCCGGACGCCCGGTCATTCCGGTTCTCGCGAAGGCCGACGTCGGCGTCCCCGAAAACATCCTGGAAGCGATCAATAGGGTCAATCGGAGGTACTTCGAGGCAGAAGCCCTCCAGGTCTCCGCCCACGAACCAAAGACCTTTGCATCCATAGTCAAGCCGATTGATCTGGCCATCGAAGCTGCGTTCCGCGCCCGCTACGCCAGCACCGGCGACCCAGGAACGTGGATGCGTCAGATGGCAGTTCAACTGCACGGAGGACGTCGATGAACACAAGCGATCAGGTTCTCGTGCTCGGCGGCCCGGACTCCGGCAAGTCCACCTACCTGCTCCAGCTTTACGGTCGCGTGTTCGATGGCGACGGCCGGGTGCAGCTCCGTGGAGCGGTCGATTCGATGGTCGCCATCAAGGACGGGCTTGCCCGTCTCGCCACCGGCCGCCCCGCCGGCCACACGGCGAACGGAACCGAGACCAGCCTTACTCTCCCTCTCATCGACAACGACACGGGCCGCGAGTGGGACATCACCATTCCCGACTACGCAGGTGAAGATCTGCGTCGAGTCGGCGACGCCTTGCGCCTGCCAGACCGGTGGCGCAATCTAGCGGCGACCAGCGACCACTGGGTCGTCATGGTTCGCCTCTCCCTATACCCCGACATGCCTGACTTGGTGAGCCGCCCCGTCGGCGAACTCGCCAGCGCCTCACCCGAAAGTCCCGTAGGTGCTGATGTTCAGAAACTGCCCATCGACATGCTTCTTGTCGACCTGCTGCAGCTTCTCCAGCACGGGCGTGCCCAGCTCGAAATCACTAACGCCCTTCGCGTAACGGTCGTACTGTCGTGCTGGGACGAACTCAGCCGCCCCGACGACACCCTGCCTTCGCAGGTGGTACGCCAACAACTGGCGCTCCTCGACTCGTACTGCACGACGACGTTCGGCCCTCGTTACCGTGTTCTTGGTCTCTCCGCGCAGGGCCGACCGCTCACCGACGCCGACCCCGCCGTCGAGTTCATCGACGAGGGACCGGGCGCAATGGGTTGGCTCGTGCGCGAGGACGGGGCACGCGACCCTGACCTGACCAAGCTGATTGCGGTTGAATGACCCAGTTTCCTCTCGCGCGCTTCGGTAACAAGTCTGGCGCACACGACGTCCTCGGACACAGCGGCGTCGATAACACAATCCTGACCGCCATCGTGTGGCGAACAGACGCCCCGGCTCTCAGTGAGGGCCTCGGTCTCGAACCGTTCGTCTCCGCCTACCGAATGGGCAACTCGTTCATCGTCACATCTACCGCCGCCGATCTCACCGCGGACCGTGCCGGCATGGTGGTCACTACCGCAGCCGTTGTTCCGATCGCGGCAGCTGAAACGCTGGACCTTCAGGCTCTGTGGAACACCCTCAGCGAACCCATCCCGATCGACAGTCCCCTCGACGCGACCGGCTTCGTCCTCGACACGGCCGAACAAGGCACGCACACTCACCCGGCCGGCGCGAAGGCCGCAGCGTCCGCGCTCATAGCGAAGGGGCGAGTCATCTGGGCCGGCGCCGGGTTTGAGGACGCGGTCACATGCATGTGGGCGCACCTACGCCCCCGGGACCGGACGCGACTGGTTGTCGGCGCAGCCGCACACCCCGATCGCATCTCCTTGCCGGCCGAACGAGCGTCCATGCAGTTCATCAAGACCGATGTGAGTGCCCTCCCCCGCTGGGTGGACTGGCCGACCGCGTCGGACGAATCCGCCGAAGTCCCTGACCCGGTCCGGGACGCCATATTCGGCGACGACGCTGGCAACGCCGAACGGTTCGCCTACCGGCTCGGTATCGGCCACGTTGAGTTCGCCACCTGGCGCCACCTCGCAACCGCCGCGAATCTGTTCGACCGCCTACCGACGTTGGATCACGAGGGCGCTCGAGGCCTGCTGCAGCTCCTAGGTCTTATCCAACCGGACCCCGAATGCGGCACCGAAGTGAAGGACGCGGGTCTGGAGCACCTCTCGAATCTGACCGTGACTGCGTCATTCGTCGACGTTCGAGGACTGCGCGGGCTGCCGTGGCAGGCCTACGGAAGAGGCGTGCGTCGTCGGCTGTTGGACACCTGGGCAACTGCAACAGTACCTGATCGCACACGCACCAGCGAGGTGGTCGCGGCGGCGACGTCGCTGCAGTCCGAAGCGAGCGACACGTTCCTAGTCGAGCTGGGCACGGCAGTCTCAGCAGCGATCCAAGACCGTCACATGGAGCGTCTCGTAGGCGCAGCCCTGACGGCGGCTGACGGTGCGAGTGCGTTGACCTGGTTCGTCAACGTCCGTACCGCCCGGGCCATCGACGACGCCATCTCTTCGAACGTCGCCTCCGGCGCTCCGGTACCGGCCTGGTTGCGAACCTCCGCCCAGGAACTGGTGCTCCCGATCGCGCACGCGTTGTCGGTGCCTGTTACGGACCCGATCGCTGGATGGAAGGACCATCTCGCGCTCCGGTCACGCAGGGACTCCGCGGAGGACATCCTCGCCGCTCGGACCGGTGAAGCTGGCGTTGTTGCCGCTGCGGTCGCACTCGGTGACAGCAAGCTCCTCGACCGCGCCGCCCACCTCGCCGTCGCTGACCCGTCCCTGCTCGGCGATGGCGACATCGACGACGCCAGCTTCCGCATGTTGTGGTTCGCAGCCACCAGGGCCGGAGGCGACCCGTGGACATCGGTCCGCCCCGCTAACGCGGTTGTACCGCTCCTCGACCTCCTCGTCGCTGGAGACGATGTCGAGCCGAAGGTGCTCGAATCACTGTCACGGACGACGTCCGCAGACATCGCCACCTACCCGAGCCGCGCGTTGGTCTGGTCCAAGCTTCCGCCGACGGCAGTCATCGGGTTCAAGGAGGCGACCGCACAGACCATCGCAAGGTCATACAAACCCGGTGACACACTCCTCGAGCATCCGTTGGTCGCCGCCGTCCTCTCCTCGACGCTCCTCGCATCGGTGTCCCGGGAATCCGCAACCCAAGCCCTCTCCCTGTTGTCGTCCGTCCCGAACGCCAACGCCAGTCACGCCATCACAGTCATCGAAAACGGCACCTTCACCGCAGCTGAAGAAGCAAGACTCGGCGACCTCGTCCGCACGCGCCGTTGGCGCTACGCGGCCGAACGCATCATCACGCTGAGCGCCGCCCGCTCCGACCTCACCCGAGCCGCGGCAGCCGTAGACAGCATGTTCGGGTTCTTCGACCGGCTCACTAGGTACATGAGCTCCGGAAGCCCGGTCGTCCCCAAGATCACCGAGAACGAACTCCATGACGCACTCACGAACGTCGCCGCCCAGCTGTACAAGCAGGGCCCCTTGACCGCCGCAGTGTGGGAGCGAGCCAGAGGTGACGACGCCGACCTCGTCACCGGCAAGACAGGGCGACTGGCCTGGGGCCGCGCGCTCCAAGACGTCTTGGCCGGGCGAAAGGGAGCACCGTCCCTCGAAAACCTTCTCGCAACCATGCTCGAGGACTATCCAACCAACCAGCAGCTTCTGACCCTGAAGAAGACGATCGAGAACGGAACAACCCAACGATGACCAGCACCGACATCAACGTCCTCGTCGTCACCGCCCTCAAACTCGAGAGGCTCGCGGTCCGCGAGCACCTTGCCGACGTCGAAACCGAAAACGCCTCCGGCCTCGCCGCCGACATCGGCAGCAGCGTGTCCAGCCCCGGGCAACGCATCGCCATCATCGAAACCGGCCCCGGGAACGTCAGTGCGGGAATCCTGACTGCGAAGGCCGAAGAGACGTTTCGCCCCGAGTACATCGTCATGTTTGGCATCGCCGGAGGCGTCAAGGACGTGGCTATCGGCGATGTGGTCGCCTCGAGCAAGGTCTACTGGGTGGAGGGCGGCAAGGCCGCCGACAAGCTCAAGCCCCGACCAGACTTCGCCACGGTCAGCCCTTCAGTGCTACAACTCGCCCGCGCCGTCTCCGCAGACAACGCGTGGATGGGCCGCGCCACGAGCAACGGCGGCACTTGGCCAGGAACAGGACGCGAACCCGACTCCTTCGTCGGCCCTATCGTCGTCGGCGAGAAAGTCGTCATCGATCAACGCGCCGAAGTCGCTCAAATCATCTCACAAACGTTCTCCGACGCCATCGCTGTCGATATGGAGGACTTCGGAGCGCTCCGCGGCGGAGCCGCCAATGAACGCGCCAAAACTATCGCCATCCGAGGCATCTCCGATCTCATGGCGCACAAAGCCGATGCCGACGCCGGGGGGTCCCAACCGCTTGCCGCGGCCAACGGCGCAGCGTTCCTTTTCGATCTCCTTGACCGACTCGCCTCGAGCACGATGGTCGCCGCCGCAGAAGCAGTCGCTCCACCAACCACCAACCGGGTTAACCAGCTCGTGTCCGTGGCAAGGAAACTCTATCCTGGCGGACCAGAGCAGGACGCACTTTGGGAGCGCGCAGGAGGTGACCCGTCCCGCCTAAACCGTGAAGGTGCCGGCGCCACGAGATGGTGGCATGCAATCCAACTCCTAGAAAACGGTGGGGGCGGAAACATTACCGTCGACACCCTTCTTGCTCAGATGCGCTCCGACTACACCAACAACGACGACCTCAACGGCTTGAACTAGTGGCGCCTACCAGCTCCGTGCGACAGGGGAGCATTCTGCGGCGCGGGGTCGGCGCTCTCGCTAAAGTTCTGACACACCTACAATCAAGGTACAGGCACGTGAGGAAAACTCAGCAACAGCGACTGCTAGCGAGGTACGCGCAACACTCAAAGCTACTCGGCTGGATCATGTTGATCTCTGCAGTGTTGATAATCGGCGTGGGGATCTACGTCGGTGGCGCTTGGGGAATCTTCATCAGCGCCGTCGGTGGCTCCGTCATGCCGGCCGCACTCGTAAACGCTTGGCTCGATCCGTTACTTCGCGAGGACGCGGCTCACGATATGAAGGTTCTCCTTGACGTGCGCGCGGACCTCGACGCAACTGGATTCATGGCAGCGTGGCGGTCCACGGCCTTTGATATCCGGAGGTTCATCGGCCGTACAAACAGCATCGACGTCTTACCCTTGAGTCTCCGGGACTGGATGAACCGAGACTATGCGACTCTTTTAGAGATCTGCGCGGCCAGTGCCGTGAAGGTGCGTATCTACTTACCAGCGCCGGATGAGCCCTGGTGTTCGGTACTCGCTCACCGAGACCATCTTGAGTCCAATGCGGTCCACGACCAACTTATCCGCATGCCAGATCAACTGCTTCGGGCTTGGGATGCGAGTCCACCCCACATGGGTTCTCGAATCGAAGTCTTCTTTTTCGACGGCGTTCCCTCCACTGGAATCACGCTATGCGATGGCGGCGCTGCGGTCGAGGTCGGACCAGCTGTACGTGACGAGGAGGTTAAAGTTCCCGGCCACGTCCTGGCGTTCGAGTTCAATAGCGCCGTTGACAATTGGGCAAGACGGCAACTGTCCTTTGGCGGCGAGAGTCGGCCGACCAGCGCTGGACTGAGGCCGCTACCACAGGTTCAACAGGCACCATCTGCGGAGGGCATTCACTCACAGCCGCGTGGGACCGGGGGGCAGGTGGCCGACTCATCGTCTCCGACTGAATCTGTTACGAACGATTCGGCCTCATTCGAAGCGAGGGACACCGATGGCACGGAGTAAGAGCGGAACGCTGACGCGAGACTTTCGGATTGAAGAACTGCTCGCCCAAATCGACGATGGCGAGTTGGTGCTCCCCGAGTTCCAGCGGGACTTCGACTGGGGAGAAGATCGCGTTGCGCAGTTGCTGGCCACGGTTGCGAGGCGATGGCCGGCGGGATCATTGCTCCTTCAGGAGTTCACTGACGAAGCGTTTTTTGAACTGCGCGAATTCGACGGCGGCCCACCAGTGGTCAAAGAGCGAGTTGTCTATACGGTTCTCGACGGGCAGCAGCGACTGACCGCTCTATATCACGCAATATACGACAGCGGAAAGTACGTCTTTGCCGTGCGCGCAAATGCGCTTACTCCAGGTACATCCATTGAGAATCTTGAAGATTCAATCCGTTCATTTCGAAGGGCCGAATGGGATGGTAACCACCGCTCGGCTCCATGGTCCGACGATAACGATTGGATCCCGTTCTACGCACTGAAGTCGGCGGCAGATTTCTTCGCTTGGCGCGATGACGTGGTCCGGCGAGATCGGCCTGGTCGCGTCCCGTCGCAGGCGGACGCAAATGTGTTGTCGGAGGCATACAGGCTAGGGCTCGAGGCATTTAGCACTTACATGTTACCTGCCGTAGTCGTCGAAAAAAACCTGGAACCTGAAGCTGTGGCTCGCATCTTCGAGCGAGTAAACCGAGGGGGTCTCCATCTAAGCGCGTTTGACCTTATGGTCGCAAAGACTTTCGAACCCGGATGGAACCTTCGCGACAAGTGGCTAACCGCTCAGAATGAACATTTGCACCTCTCCGATTTTTTCGGAGAAGACGGCATGCCAGTCATACGATCTATCGCCATGAAGACGAGCAACAATGTCCGAGAAGGAGAAGTTCTACGACTTCCAGGCCTGGCTGTTCGTCAAGACTGGGACGCAGCCACCCGCGCGATGGAGCAAGCGTTGTCCTTCTTGGGGGAACGTTGTGGTGTTCGCCAGCCTGAGTGGTTGCCGTACGGTGGCATGCTAATCACTCTTGCGGGTCTCGCACTGGAGGAGGATCTGTACGCGCATTCCGAGACCGTCGAGGCATGGTTCTGGTCGCGCGCCTTTGGACTCAAGTACGAGGGCGGGGCCAACACGGTCACGGTGGACGAGTATCACCATCTTCGCGCGGTTCTCCGCGGGGAGGTCCGCCTCAGCCTCACCCCTATGTACAGACGCACTATATTCGAGGCAACACGCAAACGGCGCTCGGCGCTATGGCGCGCTTTCATGGCCGTCTTGTCGGTTCACGGCGCAAGGGATCCAATCACGGGGGAGGCCGTCGACGCCGACAGCGCGGTAGCGATGCACGTGCTTCCCCGACAGTTTGAGACTGCCCCCGGAGAGGAGTCTCAGCACCTTCGGGTGCTCAACCTGGTCTTTGTCTCGAACTCGACTAATCGAAGGCTCGCCGGCAATGGAATTGACAATCTTTACGGCGAGACAAACAGACTGATTGGACTTGAGGGTCAGATGGTCCGCGAAAGCCAACTTCTGCCGGCCGAAGGAGCCGTCAATTCTGCGAGGGAGTTTCTTGAACTTAGGCTCGATCTCCTCGAGACCTTCCTGAGAGATCGCGTGGGGCAGGGTTTCGTCGAGTAAGTCCCGCAAAGCATCCGCCTGCTTGAATGACCACTCATCGGCGGCGGCTTAACCACCGCCTGACCGACAAAGAACTCACGCATGTTGGCCGTCTAGCGCTTTGCGCGTCGTATGGAAGGATTCGGGTCCATGATTCGTGCGGTGGTGTTCGATGTTGGCGAGTGTCTGGTGAACGAGACTCGGGAGTACGGCACGTGGGCCGACTGGCTGGGGGTGCCACGGCACACCTTCTCCGCGGTGTTCGGGGCGGTCATCGCCCGCGGGTTGGACTACCGCGAGACCTTCCAGGTGTTCCGGCCGGGGTTCGAATTGACCGAGGAGCGGCGGAAGCGGGATGAGGCTGGCCAGCCGGAGTGGTTCGGCGAGGACGACATCTATCCCGACGTACGTCCTGCGCTGAAGGAGCTTCGCGCCGCCGGATTGTGGTTGGGGCTTGCCGGCAACCAGACCGTCAACGCTGGTCGAATCCTGCGGAAGCTGGACTTCCCGGTGGACATGGTCGCGACCTCCGACGACTGGGGTGCGAGCAAGCCGAACCTGGCGTTCTTCGAGCGTGTCATCGAGGCGGTGCCGTACGCGGCTGAGGAGATCCTCTACGTCGGCGACCGGCTCGACAACGACGTCCGGCCTGCATACGAGTCGGGGATGGCGACCGCGCTGATCCGTAGGGGCCCGTGGGGCGTGATCCAGGAGCACGACCTGGAGGCGGACGAGATCGCGACGATCCGGATCTCGTCGCTCGACGAACTGCCCGGACGGATCGCGTCTCTCAACAAGAGTCAGTGACGTAGCGCGCTCAACGTGTTGTGCCAGCCGTAGAGACGGTCGTCGAGGCGGCGTACGCAGTCCAGGTCGGCGTGGGCGTCCAGGGCCTTTCGTACGGTCATGATCCGCTCCATGCCGGTGGCGTACCAGTTGACCGCGAGGCTGTCGAGCGCGCGCTCGGCGTACCCGCATGCCGCCTCAGGGTCGCCGGCAACTGCCTCGACTGCGGCCATGTCGCCCAGAATCACCGGTGACTGCTTCTCGTCGCCGGTGGTGGCCGAGTCCAAGGCCCATTGCAGGGTGGCGCGGGCCTGGACGATGCGGCCGGCCTTGAGCTCGGTGTTGCCCTTGAACGCGGCCAGTCTCATCGGGGAGAACCAGGTGAACCAGTCGGGTGACTGATGCTCGTTGGGTTCAGCCATCAGGTCCTCAGCGTGGTGGATCAGCTTCAGCGCCTGGTCGTAGTTGCCGGCGATGGTGGCGCATTCGGCCTCGACCGCGTCGAGCCACGCGAGATGCTCCACTGACGCGGGAGCGCGGCGGGCGTAGACCCGCGCCGCGCGGATCCGATCCGCGGTCAGGTCGGTGTCCTTGACCCAGCCGGGGATGAAGGCGGTGTGAGCCAGGATGGCCGAGCCGATCAGAGAGTCGTCAGCGACCGCGGCCATCTGGAGCGCGTTGATGTAGGTGGCATCGGCATCCGCAGGACGCTGAAGCGAGAAGAACTCGATCCGCCCGGCGAGCAACAGCGACTCCGCCAGCGACAGAGCGAGCCGCTCGCGGATCGTTCCGGTCGCCTCTTCCACCAGCCCGGCGACCATGTGGTTGTGCTCGACCAGCACAGCCAGCAGATGTCCGGGCGCGACGGTGGGATACATATGGCGATAGGAAGCCACGATGGCGGTGACGTCAGCGGCGATCGTCACCGGCTGGGCGCCCGCCGCCGGGGTCGTCGAACGTCGGGTGCGACGGACCGACTCCTTCCTCTGCGCCTGACCAGGCACAGAGGCCACTGTCGGCATCGTGTCCCAGGGAGCGGTGAACCCGAGTTGCTCGATCGGCAGGTTGAGGACATGCGTGAGGAGCCGCTGATAGTCCGAGCGTGGCCACGGCGGCGCGGCCGACTCCCATCGGCGTACCTGCCTGACGCTGATCTCCACGTGGCCCAGGCCCAACTGCGGTGCGGCACGCGTCAACGCATCTGCTAGTGCCTGCTGGGACCCGAAGCCCGCGTGCTGTCGGGCGGCCTTCAACAGGACGTTCCCATTCCGATCGTTCACAATCTTCCTCCGAGGTTGACCCCTCCCCGCCACCAGGAACCGTATCGCGCGCCAACTAATGACCGCTAAAAGTCCTCAGAAAGACCTCACATGCTCGCCATCGGTCAAGGAGGCTGAGGACGTCCGGGCGGACGGATGGCGACAGGCCGCTTTTCGCCCGGATTCCAGAACGGGAAGCGACGGAGAGACTCGGATGTCATCGCTCAGCAAGGTCCGCCCAGGCAGACCACGACTCATCCCGGACATCGGCGTGGGTACGCCGCGCGAGCAAGTCTTGGAGGCGGCCGCAAGCTTGTTCACGAGCAAGGGGTTCGCCGCGACCTCGACCCGCGAGATCGCCGAGGCGGTCGGAATCCGACAGGCATCGCTCTACTACCACTTCGCCGGCAAAGACGAGATCCTCGCAGCGCTGCTCGCCACGACCGTGAGACCGACCCAGGTGGTGGTCGAGGAGATCGTGGCGCTGGTCCCGCCGGAACGCGTCGAGACCGCGTTGTGCCTGCTCGCTCTGGTCGACATCGACACGCTCGCGCGGGTGCCGCACAACGTCGGCGTCCTGTACCAACTGCCTGACGTCGTGTCCGCGACCAACCTCGACTACGCGAGCTTCCGCCAGGCCCATGGCGAGCTCGCCGAGGCGTACGCAGATCTCGGGTATCGGCTTGCTGCCCGGCACGGAATGACCACCTCTCCCCCAGCGCTCGGCTCGATGCTGATCCAGCAGGTGGAGGGAGTCATCACACTGCGCACCGACGGCAACGACGTCGACAGCGACCGCGCCGTCGAGATCGCCGCCGGTTGTCTTCGCCTGTGCGGCTGCGACCGGGTCGAGGTCGACGAGGCGATACGCAGGGCGAGTGCTCTTCAGAATCAGCTGAGGCTCGAGGCAAGCACGTCTCCCGAGAAGACTCAGTCGGTGATGTCGCCGGAATAGCCGTGCGTCGTGTCGTGCCAGGTGCCGTTGGCTGGACTGGTGGCGTGGAACTCGGACCACGTGATGTTGGCGTTGGTGATGGGCGAGAAGTACATGGCGGGCGAGGGCCGCGGCCCGGTGCAGGTGCCGTCGGAGTGGCACTGCCAGTCGAAGTCGGCGACGTGGCCGCTGAGCGGATACTGCGGGTTGAACTCGCCGGTCAGCCGGAGGATCCGCAGGCCGTAGAAGGTGCCGGTCAGGCCTTCGCTGATCGTTCCGGTGCCGCCGGGGCTGACGCCCGCGAAGCTGGTCCAGGTGCCGTTGTACTCGATGCGGAAGCAGTAGTGCTTCTGACCGATCTTCCACACCTGGACATGCTGGAGGTACGAGTCGAGGGCCCAGACATGGCCGTCGCTGGCGAAGTCCGCGACATTCGTGTTGCCGATGGTCACGTCGTACAGCGTCGGTCTGTTCGTCGGGCACGAGTCCAGGTCGGTCGGGACCGCAGAGGCGTGGGGGCTGCCGGCGATCAGCAGACCGACGCAGAGAGTCAACGCCAAGAGAATCCGGCGCATAGCGCCACCTCCGCCTTCTGGTGAGCTGCGGCCGAAGACTCTTGGTGCCGAGATCGGCCGGACAGCTACTTCGAAGTATGCGCCTGGTTGCCCATGATGTGGATCCCCGTTCCGGGGGAAGATTCGCTCGCATCTGCGGTCAGTGGCGCTGCTTCGACGCTATCCGCGCGAGGGTGCGGTCCAGGTCGTCGAGGACGTCCGGCCAGGTGGCCTCGCTCGGTGGCTCGCTGTGGGCGAAGCTGCCGGCTAGCTCGAGGGTGACGTAGCCGTGGATGAGGCTGGACATCAGGCGGACGGCGTACGTCTGGTTGGTCTCGGCGACTCCGTAGCTGCGGACGACGGCCAGGGCCAGGTCGGCGTTGCGGCGGCCGGCGGCGATCGCGTCGTCGACGGAGGGTGGGGCCGACTCGGCACCCGGGGCGGGTGGGATGCGCTGCCGGGTGGTGGCGTCGTAGCGGCCGGGTGAGCGGTGGGCGAAGTCGCGGATGGCGTTGGCGTAGGCGATGAGGAGGTCGCGGCTCTCCCCCGCCGACATGGCGGCGGTCGTGGTGTCGGCGAGCTCATTGAGGACGTACGCGGTGACGGCGGTGCGGAGGTCGGTGGCTCCGGTGATGTGGGAGTAGAGGGTCGGCGATTTGATGCCGAGGTGGCGAGCGAGGACCGAGATCGTGACGGCGTCGAAGCCGAGCTCGTCGGCGAGGTCGGCGGCGGCCGCGATCACGGCGGTCCGGTTCAGGCCTGGACGACCCATCAACAGCCTCCTGAGTAACGAGTTGCCTAACAGTTGTAGGAAATCCTAGTCTGATGAGCATGAAGCCGCTGACCGAGATCGACGTACGTGCATCGTTCGTCAACCTCACCAAGGGTGCGACCAAGCGCCTCAACATGCCAGCTGATCTGGCCGAACGGCCGTGGGACGACCTCGACTACCTCGGCTGGCAGGACCCGAAGGCGCCGCAGAACCACTACCTCGTCACCGAGCACGACGGCAGGCTCTGCGGCGTGGCCCTCCGGGCTTCACGCGAGACGCGGGGGCCGCGGAAGACGATGTGCGCGCTGTGTACGACGGTCGGTGACGTCGCGCTGCTGGTCGCCTCGCGCGCCGGTCGCTCCGGGCAGGACGGCAACTCGGTCGGCACCTACATCTGCGCCGACCTCGACTGCTCCCTCAAGGCGCGCAACAAGCGCAAGCTCGACACCCCGGTCGTCCACGAGACCCTCAGCGTCGAGCAGAAGGTCGACCGGCTGCGCGGCAACCTCGACTCATTCGTGGCGCGGGTGCTCCGGCCGGCGTAGCGGCTTGGCGCCGGGGGTTCGCAACCTCCGCGCCGTCGCATAGGCGGGCGCGCGTAGGCGGCGGTGCCATGCGTAGATCTCGAACCCGGGCGGTGTCGAGCGGGTCGGGTCGAAGGAGAGCATCAGGTCGCGGTCGGACTCGACGGTCAGCTCGAGGGTCGCGAACGACGTCCAGTCCGTCCCCGCACGTGTCCACATCAGCTGCCACGTGGCTTCGTCGACGAGCTGCGCTCCGAGCCAGACCGGCCCGGTGGGCGTGCGGTACGGGAGCAGCGTACTGAAGAAGCCGTCGGGCAGATGGGTCCTGGGAGCCAGCAGGAACCGGGTCCATCGGCCGTGGCCGGTGGTGGCGAGCAGGAGGTCGGCGTGTTCGCCAGGCGAGGTGGGAACGCGCAGGGCGAGCCCGTTGACGTCGGGCACGGGCTCCGGCAGGCCCAAGGCGCGGGAGAGTCGTACCACGACCTCGTCCGACCCGCCTTCGTCGAGGAACGCCGCGCCCGTGGTGGCTCCCGGCCGTCGCCGCAGCGTGGCCAGGTGCACCGTGCCGTGCGGGTGCAGGGGCTTGTCGGCGGGTCGCAGGTGGGCGAGTACGCCGACAGCGGTCTGCAGCACACGGCCGCCCGCTCGCGCCATCGAGCCTGTGACGGCGGGCTTCACGCGGTCGACCTTCCCCATCGAAAGCGGTCGTGCAGGATGGCGGCACGGGCCGCGTTGCTGCCGGCCGCGCCGTGCACGCCTCCGCCGGGGTGGGCGGAGGCGGATCCGAGGAACAGTCCGGCGATGCCGGTCTCTGCCCGCCCCAGGCCGGGGACCGGCCGAAAGACCAGCTGTTGGTGGAGCTGGGACGTACCGCCGCCGATCGCTCCGCCGATGAGGTTGGCGTCGAGGGCTTCGAACTCATGCGGACCGAGCACGCGTCGTGTGGCGACGGCGCTGCCGAAGCCGGGAGCCAGGCGCTCGATGCGCGCCTGCATGCGGTCGGCGAAACGCTCGCACTCCTCCTCGTCCCATCGCCCGCGCAGGCCGTCAGGTCCCGCATCGCGCCGCACCGTCTGCGGCACGTGCGTGTAGGCCCACACCGACTCCGTCCCGGCCGGCGAGCGGCTCGGGTCGGTGGTGGTCATCTGGCCTGCCAGGAGGAACGGAGCATCGGGGATGACGCCGGCAGACACCTGTGCCAAGGACTGGGTCATCTGCTCGACCGAGTCGGCGACGTGGAAGGTGCCGGGCGCGTACGCGGGTTCGGTGAGCCACGGGATGGGCTTGTTCAGGGCCCAGTCGACCTTGACCGTGCCCGGGTCCAGCTGGAAGTTCTTCATGCCGGCTGCGACGCGTCGCGGCACGTCGGCGGGATCGAGGAGCCGGCCGTACAGATGGGGTGCCGCGACGGCGGCGATCACGGCGCGGCGGACCTCGATCCGGTCACCGTCACGGGTGCGGACCTCGGTGACGCGTCCGTCCTCGACACCGAGGCGGGTGACCTCGGCACCGCAGCGTACGTCGCCACCACGGTCACGGAAGCGGCGCTCCAGCGCGGCGGCGAGCATGCCGGCACCGCCCTCCGGGACCGGGAAGCCGACGGTCTGGCCCAGCATCGCGAGCAGGAGCCCCATCATGCCGGAGCCCGGCGAGTCCAACGGGATGTCGGCATGCCCGGCGTTGCCGGCCAGGAGCAGACGCGCACCTTCGCCCCCGAAGCGGTTGCGGGCGAGGTCTCCGGCCGGGGTGAGCAGCGTACGCACGGCCGCCAGGCCTCCTGCACGACGAAGGGCGTTGAGCAGGTGAGCCCCCGGCCGCAGTGGCGGGAACGGGGTCAGCAGGGCGTGTACGAGGGGTTCACCGATGTGGTCCCAGAGACCGCACAGCTCCAGCCACGCGTCGCCGTCGCCGGCGTGCTGGGCATCGAGCAGCTCTGCGGTGACGTGTCGGTCGCGGTGCAGCAGCGCCCAGCTGCCGTCCTGCATGGGGTGCCCCAGGACTGCGGGTGCATGCGTCCACCGCAGCCCGTAGTCGTCCAGGCCGAGACCGCGGATGGTGGGTGATGCGGCCGCGAGCGGATAGAACGCGCTGAAGGTGTCATGGATGAAGCCCGGGTGGACGTCCTCGGAGCTGCGTACCGCTCCACCTGTGGTGGGCTGGGTCTCGAGCACCAGCACCGACCAGCCCTTGTCGGCGAGCAGGTTGGCCGCGACCAGGCCGTTGGGTCCGGACCCGACGACGACCGCGTCGTAGGCGTCAGTCATGGGCGGCGTTCGACGATGTAGGCCAAGCGCCGCAGAGCCTCCACGTTTCGCCACTTGAGAAGCGGATCCTGCACCAGCCGCGGGATCAGAGCGCCCGGGCCCGCGACGGCCTGCTCCTGGATCGCGATCTCGGTGTCCTCGCCTGCTGGCTCCACCGTGATCTCGACGTGCGCGGCACCTACGGGCCAACCGCGCGCACGGAGCAACAGCCTGCTCCCGGGGTCGCACTCGAGCACCTCGGTGCTGTCGTCGAGCAGCATCGGCCAGATGCCGACCGAGTGATGCAGCTGAGAGCCGACGTTCGGCCAGTCCTTGTCGGCATCACGCAGTCGAGACGCGCCGACCACCCAGAGCGGGTAGAGCCAACCGTCCGCAAGGACGTCCCACACCTGCTCGGGTGATGCGTGGACCAGCCTGTGGTTTGTGCTCATGAAGACGTCCTCGGGGGCTCGGGATCACTGGACCTAGCGGTACCCC
Source organism: Nocardioides sp. NPDC057767 (assembly GCF_042798275.1). Classification (NCBI taxonomy): domain Bacteria; kingdom Bacillati; phylum Actinomycetota; class Actinomycetes; order Propionibacteriales; family Nocardioidaceae; genus Nocardioides; species Nocardioides sp. NPDC057767. The sequence continues at coordinate 246,488 of NZ_JBHVKJ010000001.1, forward strand.
TCCCCCGGCGCGTCATGCGGACGACCAGGTTGCGCACCACCCCCAGGGCCGTGTTCTCGCGGCCGCCGTGCACGCCGTTCTCGTCGTTCATCGTGGTCAGGACGTTGCCCGGATGTGGGTCGACCGGGCGGGTGAGGTCGGTGAGCAGGAAGCCGAGAATCGGCGCGACCACCCGGTCGTGGAGGAGAGGCACCGCATGCCCCAGCCGTATCACCTCGCCGGCCATGCTCAGCTGTGGCCGGCCACGGCCGCGGTCGGCGCGGCGCAGGATCTGTCGGGCTGTCCGTTGGGGGCTCGAGACCGGAGGCGGAGGCCGGCCCTCATGACCGATGACACTCGCGGCATGGCGATAGATCGGGGTGTCCACGCCCGCGGGCGCGACGTACACGATCGCGACGTCAGGTCGGTCGCGGTTCTCCAGGCGCAGCTGATAGGCCAGCGCGCGTACGCCCCACTTGCTGATGACGTAGGGGCTCATCGATGGCGCCGTGATGTGGCCGAGCACCGAACCGACCAGGACCAGCGTCCCGCTGCCCTGGCTGCGCAGCACAGGCACCACATGACGTGCCACGCTGACCGACCCGAGGAGGTTGGTACGCAGCACCCCCTCGAAGAGCTCGGACGGCAGGGACTCCGTGCGACCGAGCGCGACCACCCCAGCGCAATGGATGACAGTGTCGAGCTGCCCATGCCGGTCGAGCACCGCCCCGACACAGTCCCGCACCGCAGCGTCGTCTCCCACGTCGAGCGGCAGCACCATGGTCGATGCGGCACCCAGCCGCACACACCCGCGGGCAGCGGCGTCGAGCGACTCACGCCCCCGGGCGACCAGGACGAGGTGGTCTCCGCGGGTGGCGGCGAGGCGCGCGACAGCCAGACCGATCCCGCTGGACGCTCCGGTGACAAGGGTGATCGCCATACTCCGACGTGGTACCCGTGGACGACGACTTCATGCGACGATGCTCTGCGGCTCAACAGTGCATCGCTGGGTCATGCAGCCTGGTCAGAGCACCTCGAGCCACGCCGCGGCACGTTCCGTTGCTGCCCGATCCTTGACCGGCACCGTGCCCAGTCGCTCAGCAATGAGCTTCCGATCGACCAGGCCCGCACGAATGAGTGCCGCCACGAAGTTCTGGTCCTTCTCACGGAACGCACAGAGCTTGGCGACGCAGAGGTCCTCCTTGTCGAGACACCAGCCCGTGAAGACGGGCTCCCCTCCGGGCGCAGCAGTGTTCGCGTTCCGCACCTTCACGAGTCGATCGCGCCAGCCGTCCGGCAGCACAGATGTGCTCAGGTCGACACCGTCGATGCTGAACCCGTGCAGTTCTTCGAACGGCGAGAACTCTCCAGCGATGCCCTCGATGACGTCGGCGAGGCGGGCGGTCTCGTCGTTGTCGTCAGCGATGGGCAGGATGTCGACCTCGATCGACATCGTCGCATCGGGCGGCAACTGAGTCTCGTCGAACGATCCGAGGATGGACTGCGAGCCGACGACGATCACCTCAGGGTGGCCGATGATCTGGCATGCCGTACGGATGGCGTGCTCGAGCTGATCGCGACGCATCAGCTGGCCTCGGCCAGTTGCTCGAGGACCTGAACGCGGTCAGGCTCGCTGAGCAGGCCGCCCATGGGCGAGACTTCGCGCATCTCGATGGAGTCGCGGTCGAGGCCGGTCATGACACGCTGCAGGCCGCGTACGTCCTCGTCGTCCACGAGCGAGGTCCAGCGCTCGAGGTTTCGCTCGTGCGGTTGTCCGTTGACGTTGTGACGGAGGTGGTCGAGGCGGCGCTCGATCCTCGGCCTCCACTCACGCAGCGTCGTCGGGGTCAGGTCGCCCGACAGGCGGCGATGAAGCATCCACGAGCGGCGTTCGGAGCGGGTCAGGTCGGGCGTGACGGGGCGGCGTACGACCTCGAGACGCCAGCCCATGCAGGACAGCAATCGGTCGAGCTGTTCGTCGCTCAGGTCGACCTTCCCGGAGAGGAACTGGCTGATGCTCGGCTGATGGACACCGCTGGTTCGCGACAGCGTCGACTGGGTGGTGCCCGTCTCGAGCATCACCTCGCGCAGGATCTCACCACGTGACGACATGACCCAAGTATAGCAAGCGATACTATGAGCGTCCCCGACTCAGCACTCGATGACGTTGACCGCGAGACCCCCGCGGGAAGTCTCCTTGTACTTCACCTTCATGTCGGCCCCGGTCTCCCGCATGGTCTTCAGCGCCTTGTCGAGGCTGACCTTGTGGGAGCCGTCCCCGTTGAGGGCGAGGCGGGCGGCGTTGATCGCCTTCACGCTGGCGATGGCGTTGCGCTCGATGCACGGGATCTGCACCAGCCCGCCGACCGGGTCGCAGGTGAGGCCGAGGTTGTGCTCGATGCCGACCTCGGCGGCGTTCTCGACCTGCTCCGGCGTGCCGCCCAGCACCTCGCACAGCGCACCGGCGGCCATCGCGCAGGCAGAGCCGACCTCGCCCTGGCAGCCGACCTCGGCGCCGGAGATCGAGGCGTTCGTCTTGCACAGGATCCCGATCGCGGCCGCGGTGAGCAGGAACCGGACGATGCCGTCCTCGATCGCGGCCTCGTCCAGGCCGGCCTCGGGCGCCACGAAACGTACCCAGTAGTGCAGGACGGCGGGCACGATACCGGCCGCGCCGTTGGTCGGAGCGGTGACAACCCGGCCGCCCGAGGCGTTCTCCTCGTTGACCGCCAGGGCGAACAGGTTGACCCAGTCCATCACCCGGAAGGGGTCCTTGGCCCCCGCCCCGGAGGCCAGGTCGCGGTGGAGCAGCGGCGCCCGCCGCGGCACCCGCAGACCCCCAGGAAGTACGCCGTCGGTGACCGGATCACGGTCGCAGCCGGCCTGCACGCAGGCCGCCATCACCCGCCAGATCTCCAGAAGACCGGCGCGGATCTCGTCGTCGGTACGCCAGGTCAGCTCGTTGGCGCGCATGAGGTCGGAGACCCGGAACCCCTCGCGCTCGCAGATGTCGAGCAGCTCGGCACCGGTGGCGAACGGGAAGCGTACGGGCGAGCGGTCGGCGACCACCCGCGCGGCGCCGGAGGCGTGCTCGTCGACCACGAAGCCGCCGCCGACGGAGTAGTAGGTCCGCTCGCGCAGCACCTCCCCCGTGGCGGCGTACGCGGTGAACACCATGCCGTTGGGATGGCCCGGCAGGCTCGCACGGCGGTGCATGACCAGGTCGGTGCCGCTGTCGAAACGGATCGGACCGTGGCCGCCGAGCGACAGCTCCCCGGACTCGCGGATGGCCGCCACCCGACCGGACGACGCGCGCGTGTCCACCGTGGCCGGCTCCTCGCCCTCGAGGCCGAGGAGCACCGCGCCCTCCGAGCCGTGGCCGTGCCCGGTCGCGCCGAGCGAACCGAAGAGCTCGGCCTTCACCCGCGCCACCTCGCCCAGCCTTCCGTCCGCGGCGAGACCGTCGACGAAGGTCTTCGCGGCGCGCATCGGGCCGACGGTGTGCGAGGACGACGGGCCGATCCCGATCGAGTAGAGGTCGAAGGCGCTCAGTGCCGTCGCCACGGCCGTGGAGCCGGCGACCTCCGCGGTCACGTCACTCCTCGATCAGGGCGTCGTAGGCTGCGGCGTCGAGCAGCGCGGGGGCGCCCGAGACGCGCATCTCGAACAGCCAGCCGGCGCCGAACGGGTCGCTGTTGATCAGTGCGGGGTCCTCGACGACGGCGGCGTTGACCTCCAGGATCTCGCCGTCGGCGGGCGCGAAGATGTCGCTGACCGACTTCGTCGACTCCAGCTCACCGCAGCTCTCTCCCCCGGTGATCTTGGTGCCGACCTCGGGCAGCTCGACGAAGACGATGTCGCCCAGCGCCTCGGTGGCGAACGCGGTGACACCGATGCGCGCGACGTCGCCGCGGGTCTCGAGCCACTCGTGCTCGGCGGTGTAGGACAGGTGGGTCGGGTTGGTCATGGCGGTGCTCATTTCTTGGAGTAGAAGGGAAGGTCGACGATCTCGGCGTCCTCGCGGCTGCCACGCACGTCGACGTGGACCTTGGTGCCAGCGGTGGCGAGATCGGGTCGGACGTACGCCATCGCGATGGGGCGTCCGAGGGTCGGTGACGGGGAGCCGCTGGTGACGACTCCGATCTCGTCGCCGGTGACCGGGTCGACGACGGCGTAGCCGGCCCGCGGGGACCGGCGCCCGGCGGCCACCAGGCCGACGAGCACGCTGCGCGGGCCTTCATCGCGGCGTACGGCCAGGGCGGCATCGCCCACGAAGCCGTCGGCCTTGTCGAAGGAGACGACCCGGCCGAGGCCGGCCTCGAAGGGGGTCGTGTCGCGGTTCAGCTCGTGGCCGTAGAGCGGCATGCCCGCCTCGAGCCGGAGGGTGTCGCGGCAGGCGAGTCCGGCAGGGACCAGCCCGTGCGGCGTACCGGCCTCGGTGATGGCCTCCCAGACCGCAGCGGCCGACGCGGGCGCGCAGTAGATCTCGAAGCCGTCCTCGCCGGTGTAGCCGGTGCGCGCGAGCAGGACCTCGACCCCGGCGACCGTGCCGGCGTCGATGGCGTAGTAGCGCAAGGAGGGGACGTCCAGGTCGGTCAGGGCCGCGACGATCGCCGCCGAGGCCGGTCCCTGGACCGCGATCAGCGCCCACTCCGCGGAGGCGTCGTGGACCACCGCATCGAACCCCTGGGAGCGCTCGGCCAGCGCCGGAGCGACCGCGTGGACGTTGCTCGCGTTGGCGACGACCAGGTAGCGCTCCTGCTCGAGCCGGTAGACGACCAGGTCGTCGATGATGCCGCCGTCCTCGGCGCAGATCATCGAGTAGCGGGCGCGGCCGAGGCCGATCGCCGAGGGCCGGCCGACCAGGGCACGGTCGAGCGCTCGCCCCGCCTCGGGGCCGGTCACCTCGATCTCGCCCATGTGGGACAGGTCGAAGAGCCCGGCGGCCGTGCGGACCGCGTTGTGCTCGGCGGTCTCCGAGCCGTAGCGGACCGGCATGTCCCAGCCGGCGAAGTCGGTGAACGAGGCGCCGAGCGCCTGGTGGATCTGGTGCAGAGGGGTAGGGACAGATGAGGTCATGTGTGCGGGAGGCTCCCTGGTGGTGGGTGCCGACAGCGGCACCCGTGGACGGGTGACCTCCCCGCTCTGTCATCGCTACCTGAGAGCTTCACCGCCCGACGGGGGCGGTTTGCACCGTGGGTGCAGGATCGTCGGATCCTGACTTTCCAGAGGTCGCCTCACCACAGCGGTCATTTGGGCCTGAGAGATTCTGGGGAGGTTTGCTCCTTCGGCGCCTCGCCCGGGATGGGTGAGGACTCTCCCGCTGCAGTTCGAACGGCGGATGTGAAGTTGTGCGGCAAACCTAGGTCTGGCCTCCCCGGCCGTCAAGATCTCGGCACCGCGACCCACTAACGGGAACTGTTCTCACCACCTTCTACGATGGCTCGATGCCACCGACCAATGCCAGCACCCGGGTCCCCGTGGTCATCCTCACCGGTCATCTCGGGTCCGGGAAGACCACGCTGCTCAACCATCTGCTGCGCCAGCCCGGCGCCCGGGTGGGCGTGGTCGTCAACGACTTCGGCGACATCAACGTCGACGCCGGGCTCGTCACCGGCCAGGTCGACGAGCCGGCCTCGATCGCCGGCGGCTGCCTGTGCTGCCTGCCCGACGCCGGTGGTCTCGACGACGCCCTGGAGAAGCTGACCCATCCGCGGCTCGCGCTCGACGTCGTCATCGTCGAGGCCAGCGGGCTCGCCGAGCCCGGCACCCTCGCCAAGCTGGTCCGGTTCAGCGGTGTCGAGCGGGTACGCCGCGGTGGGCTCATCGAGGTCGTCGACGCCTCGGCCTACTTCGACACGCTCGACGACGGGCGGGGCCCGGCACCGGTGAGGTTCGCGGCCGCCTCACTGGTCGTCGTCAACAAGACCGACCTGATCCCGGACGCCGAGCGGGAGGTGACCCTGGCTCGGATCGAAGCGCGGGTGCGGGAGCACAACCCCGAGCTCCACGTGGCGTACGCCGTGGGCGGCCGCATCGACCCACGACTCGTCTACGACGCAGCCGTGCCCGAGGACCCGCCCGACGAGCTGCCGATCGCCGCACTGCTGCGCGAGGCGGCCTCCGACCACCAGGCACATCAGCACGCCGCCTCGGTGACCGTGACGAACCCAGGCACCATCGAACCGGCCCGGCTGATCGACCTTCTCGAGGACCCGCCCCCGACGGCGTACCGCATCAAGGGGACCGTCGCCGTCGCGACCGGCCAGGGACCTCGCAGCTACCACGTGAACCTGGTCGGACGCAGCGCCCATGTCGCCGCGGCCAGGCGGACACCGGAGGCGACGAGCGAGCTCGTGGCCATCGGCCTGGACCTCGAGACCGACGCGGTCCGTGCGCGCCTCGCCGGCGCCCTCACCGAGGCCGAACGGCCGAGCACCGAGGGCCTACGCCGGCTGCGCCAGCTGGTCCGCGTCAGTCTCTGACCAGCGACCTCAGCCGGCTCGGCGGACGATCCGCTCCATGTCGGTGATGACCACCGAACGCGACTCCAGCCTGACCCAGCCCTTGGCCGCGAAGTCGGCGAGCGCCTTGTTGACCGTCTCCCGGGCCGCGCCCACGAGCTGGGCGAGCTCCTCCTGGGTCAGGTCGTGGCGTACGTGGACGCCCTCCTCGGTCTCCTGACCGAACCGCTCGGCGAGGTCGAGCAACGCCTTGGCGACCCGGCGAGGAGCGTCGGCGAAGACCAGGTCGCCGATCACGTCGTTGGCCCGGCGCAGCCGACCCGACAGCAGGGCGAGCAGCCCGCGGGTCACGCTCGGGCGGCCGTCGAGCAGGCCCAGCAGGTCGTCGTGCGAGAGCGAGGCGAGCTCCACCTCGTCGGTGACGGCCGTGACCGTCGAGGAGCGCCGACCGGGGTCGAAGAGCGACAGCTCGCCGAACACCTGGCCCGGCCCCAGGATCGCCAGCAGGTTGTCCTGCCCGTTGGCCGCGGCGCGGCTCAGCTTCACCTTGCCGTCCACCACCGCGTAGAGCCGGTCCGCGGCGTCTCCCTCGTGGAACAGAACCTCGCCACGCCCGAGGCGCGTCTGCCCCATCGTCGCGAGCAGCGCCGTCATCGCCTCGTCGTCCAGCTCGCTGAAAAGCGGTGCGTGCCGAAGCACGTCTTGATCCATTACCCAGCCGCTCCTGTCGTCATTTTGCCGAAGCCCTCAGCGTACCGAGATCGTGGCCGTCAACCCCGGTTGTGTGTCCCGCATCGCACACCTGTCGGGTGCGTTCTTCGCCACACCGGACCAGCCGGACCAGCCGGACCGGCCGGGCCGGCCGGGCCGCATGACCCGAGGACTCAGCTCGTCGGCCACCCCGTGTAGGCCTCGGCGAGATATGCGGACCCGGCGGCCGAGTCGATGACCGAGCGCAGCTCACCGACCTGGCGACGCAGGTCGAACTCGTCTCCGCCCGGTGGCAGGTGGAGCATCGAGGTCATCCAGTAGGAGAAGTTCTGCGCCTTCCAGACCCGGGCGAGCGCCCGCTCGGTATAGGTGTCGAGGATCGCGTCGTCAGTGCCGCCCAGCACCCGCTCCAGTACCTCGGCGAGCACCTTGACGTCCTGCAGGGCGAGATTGAGACCCTTGGCACCCGTGGGCGGAACGGTGTGGGCAGCGTCGCCGGCGAGGAGGAGCTTGCCGTACCTCATCGGCTCGAGCACGAAGCTACGGAACCGGAGCACCGCCTTGTCGATGATCGGGCCTTGCTGCAGCTGATGGCCGTTGGCGCCCACGCGGGCCTGTAGCTCGCTCCAGACGCGATCCTCGGACCAGGCGTCGACCTCCTCGTCGGGGTCGCACTGGAAGTACATCCGCTGCATGGTCTCGGTGCGCTGGCTGATCAACGCGAAGCCGCGCTCGGAGTGGTTGTAGATCAGCTCCGGGGCGCTCTTCGGAGCCTCGCACAGGATGCCGAACCATGCGAAGGGGTACTCCTTGAAGTACTGACGCCGCTGATCCTCGGGAATCGACCGGCGACACATGCTGTGCGACCCGTCGGCTCCGACGACGTACCGGCACTCGATCTGCTGTGCGAGACCCTCTGCGTCGCGGAACCGGATCGTCGGCCTGTCACCGGTCAGGTCATGGACCGAGGTGTCGGTGACACCGAAGCGGACGTCGCTGCCGGCAGCGGTGTGGGCGTTGGCCAGGTCGATGAAGACATCGGTCTGCGGGTAGAGCCACACCGAGGCGCCGGCAAGCTCCTTGAAACTGATGTGGTGGAGCTCTCCGCCGAACCCGAAGAAGGTGCCTTCATGCTCGTCACCCTCGTTCAGGACACGGTCGGAGACGCCGGTCTCGGTGAGCAGCCGGACGCTGTCGCGCTCGAGGATGCCGGCGCGCACGGTCTGCTCGATCTCGATACGGCTGCGACTGTCGATCACCACCGAGTCGATACCGGCGCGCGCGAGGAGGTGGGCGAGCATGAGTCCGGCCGGGCCGCCCCCGACGATGCCGACCTGGGTGGTGGTGACCTGCGGTGTGTTCGTCATCTGAATCTCCGGGTTCGGGCATCACGCCGTGGGACGGCGGTGGATGGACTTGTAGGTGACGTACGCCGCGAGGCCCTCCGGGCCGTACTCGACTCCGAGGCCGGAGTCGTGCCGGCCCGCGAAGGGTGCGGCGTGGTTCGAGGCGAAGAAGTTGATCCCGACCGATCCGGTGTCCAACCGTTCGGCGACCTCGGCGGCCGCCGCAGGATTCGTGGAGAAGACCACGCCACCCAACCCGAACGGGGTGTTGTTGGCGATCGCGACCGCCTCGTCGAGGCTCTCGTAACGAAGCACGGTCAGGACCGGTCCGAAGATCTCCTCCTGGGCGACGGTCATCTCGGGTGTGACGTCGGCCAGCACCGTGGGCTGGACGAAGTTGCCCGGTCCCGGCAGCGGCGCTCCCCCGGCGACCACGCGAGCGCCCTCGGCGCGGGCGGTCGACAGGTAGCCGAGAACCTTGTCGTACTGGCCACGGTTGGCAACCGGCCCGACCACGGTGTCCGCGTCGAACGGGTCGCCGACCTTGGCCGCTGCGACCGTGGCGGCAACGGCGTCGACCACCTCCTCGTAACGTTCGGCGGGCGCCAGGATGCGGGTGGAGATGTAACAGGTCTGACCGGTGTTCCGCAGGCAGGTGCGCAACAGCACCGACCGCAGCTGATCCAGGTCCGCGTCCGGTAGCACCACGGCCGAGGACTTGCCGCCCAGCTCCAAGGTGACCGGACGGAGGAGCTCGCCACAGGCCGCGGCGATCCGGCGGCCGACCGGTGTAGAACCCGTGAAGGCCACCTTGGCGACGTCGGGATGGCGGACGAGCCGGTCGGCGACGTCGTTGCCGGACGTGAGCAGATTGACCACGCCGGGCGGCACGCCGGCCGCCTCCGCCGCGTCGACGACGTAGCGGATCGAGAGGGGGGTGCTCGGTGCCGGCTTGATGACGACGGTGTTGCCGGCCAGCAGTGCCGGGGCCAGCTTGATCACAACCAGGTTGATCGGGAAGTTCCACGGCGCGATCAGGGCGCACACGCCGAGCGGGTCCTTGCGCACCAGACTCTCGTGGCTGCCCGATGGCGCGGGGCGTACGTCGTCGGTGTCGAGCTCGGGGGCCAGCGTGGCGAAGTAGCGCAGGATCCCGGCCGCGTTCGCGGCGGCTCCGGCCGACTCCATCACGGGCGACCCGTTCTCCCGGGTGTTGGTGGTCGCCAACGGCTCGGCCCGGGTCTCGATCTCCGCTGCCATCCGGACCAGAACCTCGGCACGCTCGGCGGCGCTCATTCGTGGCCACGGACCCTGCGTGAACGCCATGCGCGCGGCCGCGACGGCACGGTCGAGGTCGGCCGTGGAGCAGTCCGGGACCGAACCCCACTCCTCGTCCGTGGCGGGGTCGACCACCGGCAGGCGGGCGCTGCTCTCGGCAGCGACCCAGCGCCCGTCGACGTACAGGTCCTCGACGTGAGTCCAGCGCAGCTCGGCGCCACGGCGCCCGGGCGCGAGAGGAGCCGGGGCGGTCATCGCAGCACCGCGGTCTTGAGCAGCGCGTTGCTCCGCGCGAGCGACGCCTCCGCCATCGCCGTCCCCGCTTCGGTCAGCAGCTCCGGCACGATCTCGGCGGCCAACCGATCGCAGTAGGTCGCCGGGTCCAGGCCGAACCACCCCGAGGCGAGCGCGATGCCGGCGTGGTCGAAGCGCCACAACCTGTCGGCATCGCGGACGAGGGCGTCCTCCAGGCTATGGGCCTCCTTACGGGTGTCGTGACCGTCGATGATCGCGCAGCAGGCCTCCACGAACGCGTCGTCGTAGCCCAGTGGCGGCAGCACCTCACGAGCGATCAGACAGCCCTGCTTCTCGTGCTCGTAGCGGATCGCGGCCTTGCGCCAGTCGCCCGAGAAGCCCTCGGAGATGATCCGGCTCTCGTCGACCCGGCCCCAGCCGGTGTCGTGAAGCAGGATGGAGACGCGCACGAGCAGCGCATTGGCCTCCGGATGGGCGCGGCAGAGCCGCTCGGCGAACGCGAGCGAGATCGGCAGGTGGATGTCGTTGCCACGGGTGCGGCTCTCGGGCACGACCGCCTTCCATACCGGGTCGAGATCGGCGTCTGCCGCCGGGGTGAGGGAGATCGGGCCGATGTCGACCGGTCCGGAAGCAGGGACCGGCGTCGCGGGGAGGGGCTGGGTCATGGATCGAGTCACTGGGTCACCTTCTTGAGCATCACCGCCGGGTCTGCCGCGGCGGAGGCGGGAATGTGCTGGCCGTTGCTGAGGGCCGCCTTCACGGCCATGAAGTCGAGCGGGGTGTTGATGGCGTCGCAGGCGATCAGCCGCTCGCGGCGGTAGTAGAGGACCGAGAACTTGCCCTTCTCCTCGTCGCGACGTACGACGGTGCGGTCATGTCCCGCGGAGAGCCCGGCGATCTGGATCTTCATCTCGCCCTGGTTCGACCAGAACCAGGGGATGCCGGCGTACTCCTCGGCACGGCCGGTGATGGCGTACGCAGCGACCTTGCCCTGCTCGACGGCGTTGTTGACGCTCTCGAACCTGATCCGGTCGGCGTCGTCCTCGGAGAGCGGGTTGGGAAGGTTGGCCACGTCGCCGACGGCGATGGTCACCCCGTCGGAGGCCACCGCCTGCCGGTCGACGACGATGCCGTTGTCGCAGTGCAGGCCGATCGACTCGGCGAGCTCTGTGTTGGGTACGACGCCGACACCCACCAGGACCAGGTCGGCCGGATAGACCGTGCCGTCCTCGAGCTCGACGCCGCCGACCTTGTCGCCGCGGGCGGTCGCCCGCTTGATCCGGGCGCCGGTGACGATCTCGATCCCGGCTTCCCGATGCCGTCGGAGCACCTCGGTCGCGGTCTCCTCGCCCACCGCCCTGCCGAGCAGTCGGGGCCCGGCTTCGAGCAGGACCACGTTGCGGCCCATCGCACGGAGGCTGGCGGCCGCCTCGGCACCGATGAAGCCGCCGCCGACCACCACGACGTCCTTGACGTCCGGCACTCGGGCCTTGAGCTCGAGTGCGTCGTCGGCGTTGCGTAGATAGAGGACGCCCGGGAGATCCATGCCCTCCAGCAGGAGTCGCCGGGCCCTGGCGCCCACGGTCAGCGCCAGTCGGTCGAAGTCGAACCGGCGCCCCGACATCGCGTACGCCGCGCCGCTACCGTCGGCCTGCTTGTCGATCCTCAGGATCCGCTCGTTGGCAACGACCTCGATGCGGTGCTCCGCCCAGTAGTCAGCCGTGCGGAAGATCAACGACTCCTTGGACACCTTGTCCTGCAAGAACTCCTTCGAGAGCGCGGGACGCTGGTAGGGACGGTGGTTCTCCTCTCCCAGCAGAGTGATCGGCTCGTCGTACCCGAGCGCCCGAAGCGAGACCGCGAGCTGGACGCCGGCCTGAGAGGCACCGATGATCAGCAGTCCGTTCGACGTGGACATGGTCAGACCTGCGTCTTCGGGGTGGTGACATGGAGGTCACGGTCGGCGACCTTGATCTGGCACGAGAGCCGGGAGCAGTCCTCGCGGTCCACCGCCGCGCCCCAGAGCATCTCGTCCTCCATCTCCTCCATCTCGGGAAGCTGGGCGAGATCGTCCTCGTCGACGAAGACGTGGCAGGTGGCGCAGGACAGCGACCCGCCGCACTCGGCGACGATGCCCGCGATCCCGTTGCGTACCGCGGTCTCCATGACCGAGTCGCCCGAGGTGGCCTCGACGGTTCTGGTTTCGCCGTCGGCGGAGGTGAAGGTGATGGTCGGCATGTGTTGCCCCTTCCTGGGTGAGCTGGGCTCAGCTGGCTGGCTCAGATGAACTGGCGGCCGCCGTCGACGACGACGGTCTGACCGGTGATGAAGCTGCTGTCGGGACCGGCCAGGAACAGCGCCGTGCCGACGATGTCGTCGGGTCGACTGGCCCGGCGCAGCGCACCCCGGTCGATGCCGTACGACTCGGCGTCCTCGATCAGGCTGAGGCTGGCGTCGGTGAGGGTGAAGCCGGGAGCGATCGCGTTGGCGGTGATCGAACGCCGGCCGAGCTCCTTGGCCATCACCCGGGTCAGGGCGACGACGCCTCCCTTGGAGGCCACGTAGTGCAACCACTGTTCCGATCCGGAGTAGATCGTGGCCGAGGACAGGTTGATGATCCGGCCGCCCTCGGGCAGATAGGGGCTACAGGCGCGTACGACCAGCCAGGGGCCCTTCAGGTTGACGTTCATGACGAGGTCCCATTCGGCCGGGTCCAGCTCCTCGAGCGGCGCCCTGGTCAATGTCCCGTAGATCGCGGCGTTGTTGACCACCACATCGATGCTCCCGCCGCCGAACTCAGACACCGCCGCCGCGACCTGACCGGTCGACTCCGGCGAGGTGACGTCGCCGGTGCCGTACCAGACCTCGCCGCCGGCCCGCTCGACGAGGTCGGCGGTCTCCTTCAGCCCCACTTCGGCAACGTCGGTGATCGCGACGCGGTAGCCACGGCTTGCGAACCCGAGCGCGAACTCGCGGCCGAGGCCGCCCGCAGCGCCTGTGACGAGCACCGTGCGACCGGTGCCCTCCTCGTCTGTGGACCTCTCTGATGTCGTCATCGGCTCAGTCCAGGATCTCGACGCGACCGGTTCCGCCGTCCACGCGGACGCGCTGACCGGTCTTGATGGTCGTGGAGCCGTTGCCGGTGCCGGTGACGGCCGGAAGTCCGTATTCACGGCAGACGATCGCCGCGTGGCTCATCATGCCGCCGATGTCGGTGACGGTCGCCTTGATCTTGCCGAAGACCGGTCCCCATGACGGAGCGGTGATGGTGGCGACCAGGATCTCGCCGTCCTGGACCTCACCGAGCTGGTCGGCGTGATAGACGACGCGGGCGATGCCCTCGACCACCCCGGGCGAGGCGGCCATGCCAGTGATCGCGCCGTCACCGTCGGCCTCGTCGCCGGCCAGCCACTGCTGGACCTGCTCGGTGGTGATACCCCACAACATCTGGGTGAACGGCTCGGTGATCTGCGCGGGCGGGGTGTTGAGCGCGGGCTGCGGACGCTGCGTGGAGAGCGCATCGATGATGCCACGACGACGCTCGATCTCCGCCGGCCAGTAGTGCGGACCGGTGGCCTCGGCGCCGACGGCCCAGCCGGTGACCAGGTCGAAGATGGCGTCGCGTACCTCACCACGGGTCAGGTAGAGCATCTCGTCGGGCTGCCAGAACCCCGCCTCGACGAAGACCCGGTCGAGCTCGCGGACCTTGCGCCAGAACACCCCCATCGTCCAGTGCTCGATGTAGAAGTTGTGGTTCTCGACGTACGGGTAGGCGGTCGCCGCCAGGCCCCGTTTGGCGTCGAAGAGACCCTGCTGCTCGGCGTCGAGCAGATCGCGGTACTCCTCGACGATCCGGTCCTTCTCCGCGGTCAGCTCGGCCACCGGCCGCATGATCTGATGGCCCTCCTCGAGCCGGCGGATGTAGTCCTTGATGTAGCCGAGCGGGATCTCCTGGTGCTCGAGCCAGTACTTGTCGTGGCCGTAGAAGCCGTTGCCGACCGTGAAGTTGAACCACGGGTCCTGAGCCTTCTCGTACGCAGCCAGCCACTCGGCCCCACCGGGCATCGCACCGATGGCAGCCAGAGTGCCCGTGACGTCGTCGGTGTTGCCGAACCCCGCCTGGAGATGGCTCTCCACGGCCAGCGCAGCGAGCTGCTTGAGCTCGTCGTCGGGGCGGAACAGCTCCATGTCGACGCCCTGGACCATCTTGGCGATCGCCTGGTCGGGGATGCTCGGGAAGACCTCCTTGCAGAAGGTGAAGAAGTCCAGGTAGGCGAGGTAGCCGAGGTTGAGGAACTCGAAGTGGTACTGCCAGTTCTGGTAGCAGAGCTGGATCAGCCGGTCATAGTTCTCCATCAGGACCTCGGAGCCGTCCTTGGCCTTGCCGGTGGTGATGTCCTCGAAGGGGACCATCTCGGGCAGAGGCCGGAAGCTCAACGCCTCCATCTCGTCGATGGTGCCGCGTACCTTGGTCCGCCAGGCTTCGAGCAGGCTCTCCCAGTTCTGGAAGTAGTGGCCGGCGCGACGCTCGAACTCGGGCACCCGGCCGGCGATCTCTTCCGGGGGCACCGGGACCGGCGACATGTACAGGTAGCCCATGTGGATCTTGAACTCGATCCCGTTGGCCGGCGGGATCAGGAGGTGACGGGTGTTGTACTGCCCGAGGCACTTGACGGCGAACTCGCCGCCGATCGTCTCGAACGGCTTGAAGACCGTCGGCCAGTGCTGGCTGTCGCAGAACCAGAACTTCTCGTCCTCGGCACCGCTGCCGTTGGTGAAGACGAGGTTGTAGGGATAGAGCTTCTCCCAGCCCTCGGCGCCCGGAGGCACGCTCAGCTCGGAGGGCTTCGGGAAGGATTTCAGTGCTGCGGCGGCATCGGTGGCGGTCATCGTTCTCCTTGAACTCGTGCGGACCCGGGCTGCTAGGCGCCGGTCAGATGGCTGGTCAGGCCGGACATGAAGCCGCCGGCCGCGGGCGTGGAGCCCGACGTGGATGGTGCACCCACTCCCCCGCCGGGTCTGCCGGCAGCGGAGTGGATGGTCTCGGGGCGCGCCTGGAGGAGAAGCAGGTCCTCGCCCTCGGGAAGATCTCGGTCGAAGGCCCACTCGATGTCCTGGGGGCAGCCATAGTGCTTCTCGGCGCGCTTGGCGAGGCGCGCGATGGCGACGAACTCCTCGGATTCGAGGCAGAGCCGACCGCGACGCTCCTCCTCGACCTCGCGCTCGACCAGCCCTCCGGCGTCGGCGTCGGGAACGAGCTCGGCGTGCTTGGCGCCGCAGTGCTGCTCCACGACGGTGAGCATCACCTTGTCGAGCAGAAGGTTGTCGGGGGTCACCTGGCCCGAGACCACCATCTCGCCAACACCGTAGGAGGCGTCGATGGCGACCTTGGAACGGTCTCCGGTGGTCGGGTTCAGGGTGATCGCGACACCCGCAGCTCGGGCGTTGACCATCTTCTGCACCGCTACTGCCATCGACAGACCCTCATCGGGGATGTCGTTCTTGAGGCGGTACAGGATGGCCCGGCTGGTGTAGATCGAGGCCCAGCAGCGCCGGATGTGCTCGCGCACCTGGTCCCAGCCGCGCAGCCATAGATAGGTGTCCTGCTGACCGGCGAAGCTGGCGTCGGGCAGGTCCTCGGCGGTTGCCGACGATCTGACCGCCACAGGCACATCCGCGCCTATCCGCTCGATCAGGGCTGCGTACGCCCCCTCGACCGCCCCGTGGACCGGCACGGGCACAGGCAGCTCGAGCAGCATCTCCCGGATCCGGCGCGCCACCTCCTCGACGGCGGCGACGTCGGCCGGGTCCAGCCCGGTCAGCATGGTGGAGATCTGGTTGGCCATCCCGGAGTCACGGACGAAGGCGTCGTACGCCGCTGTCGTCACCGCGAACCCCGGAGGAACCGGCATCCCGGCGGCCGTCATCGTCGCCAGCGACGCACACTTGCCGCCGAGCAGGTCGTGCTCGGCCGGGGTCGGGTCGTCGAAGAACTGTACGTAGGGCGCGTTCATGCCTGGGCCTCCGTTCGGGCCGGGTCGATGGCTCTGTCCTGACCGAGGTCCCAGGTCACCGGAACGGCGAGCGGTGCCCGGAACGAGAGGTTGTCGCCGAAGTGGATCGCCTCGCCCCCGGCCAGCCGTAGGTCGGGCGCAACCCGGACGATCTCCTCCAGGGCGACCCTCGCCTGCAACTTGGCGAGCATGTTGCCGAGGCAGTAGTGGATGCCGAATCCGAAGGCGAGATGCTCGCGGGCGTTGCCGCGCGTGACGTCGAAGGAGTCGGGCTCCTCGAAATGGGACTCGTCGCGGTTGGCTGACCCCATGAGCAGCAGCAGCTCGGCACCCTTCTCGATGGCCACACCACCGATCGTCGTGTCCTTGAGCGCCTTGCGGCGCCAGCCGACGATCGAGGGGCTCGTCCGCAGAACCTCGTCGACCGCTCCGGGGATCAGGCCAGGGTCAGTGCAGACCCGCTGCCACTGGTCTGGGTGGCTCAGCAGCATTCGGACAGCGTTGGAGATCAGGGTGGTGGTGGTCTCATGACCGGCGAAGAGCAGGCTGTAGCAGATCGAGGCGATCTCGTGATCGGTGATCGGGTCGCCGTCGCGCTGGGCGCGGACCAGGTCGCCGACGAGGGAGTCGCGGTCCTCGGCGTGCGCCTCGGCCACCAGGCGCTGGCACTCCTGCCAGTACGCGACCAGGTTGTGCGCGTGTGGCACCTGCTCCTCGTCGCTGAGGTCGCCCCAGGTCATCGCCGCACGTGAGTCGGACCAGGTCTTGAACTGCTCCACCTGCGAGGTGTCGGCACCGATCAGGGTGAGGATGGTGACCGTCGGGACGTCGTAGGCGAGATCGCGCACGATGTCCCCGGTCGGGGCGGTGCGGGTCAACATCGCCGCCAGCAGGTCGACGACATGCTGGCGGATCGTCGGCTCGAGCTTCTTGTAACGCCGCGGCGTGAAGGCCTTGGAGGTCACCTTGCGGATGCGGGTGTGCTCGGGTGGCACCCTTGCGGAGAGACCGGAGTAGGCGGTGAAGCCGCCCTCCTCCATGATCCGCCTGGCCTCGGCGCCCCTCTCCCGAACCGGTGCCTGAGCGTTCTCGCTGCTGAAGGTCTCCCAGTCCTCGAAGACAGCCTTCACGTCGTCGTAGCGGCTCACGACCCAGTAGCCGACACGCTCGTCGAACATGACCGGCTCGTCGGTGCGCAGCGCCGCGTAGGAGGGAAACGGATCGTCCATCGCGAACGGCTCGTACCCGTGATGAACCGGGCAGCCCGTCGACGGCCGAGCGTCGTTGGTCGCGGTCATGAGTGGTCCTCTCACCGTGGGGCGGATCGACATCGTGTGATGCCTGCAACACCCTGGATCCTTCCTCCGTGTGGCCCCCGCCACAATGGGCGGATTCCATTCAATGGAAGTGGATCCCCGGACGGGACCTACGCCGGCTAGTCGGTAGCGCGCTGCTGGCCGGCGGCTTCTGCACTTTTCGCCCAGCGGTTGACCGCAGGAGCGATACGGGCGGCGGTACCGCGCAGGGTCGGTAGATGACGCGGCATCTGATCGGCCTGGCTGGAATGCATCGCCAACCCGATCGCTGCCGGCGCCGAGCCGTCGGCAACGATCACCGGCACCGCGATCGAGCACGTCCCGATGCGCACCTCCTCATACGTCGTCGCGAACCCCCGCTCACGGATCGACGCGAGCTCGTCCAGGAGACGCTGCGGACGTACGACAGTCTTCGGGGTGACGGCAGCGAGGCCGCGAGCGACGTATGCCTCCTGCATCCAGCGCTCCTCGTAGGCGAGCAACACCTTCCCGACCGCGGTGGCATGCAGAGGCAGCCGGCCTCCGACCCGACTGGCCCGCGGCACTCGCTTGGAGCTGTAGATCCGGTCGATGTAGAGCGCTTCGTCGCCCTCACGGATCACGAGATGGGTGTTCTCGTTGGTCAACGAGAACAGATCCTGGAGGTAGGGGCGGCTCGCTTCCCGCAGCTGCCGGCTGGCCTGCTGGGCGATCTCCCACAGCCGGAGCCCGACACTGTAGGCACCACCCTCGTCGCGCTCCAGCGCACCCCACGACGCCAGTTCACCGACCAGCCGATGAGCGGTCGGGAGCGAGAGATCAGCGTGCACGGCGATCTCGGTCAGGCTCACCGAGCTGCGACCGCTCTCGAAGACGGAGAGGATCGCCAGGACCTTGGCCGTCACCGAACGGCCGTCGCCTCCCCGGCTCATCAGCACTCACCCGTGTTCGGTTCCATCCAATGAATCTATCCGGTCCCGACCTGGTCAACAGGAAGCATCGTGACGTCGGCATGGTTGAGGCCGGTGTGAGGCTCTCCATGCTGGACCGCTCCCGTACGCGGACGGGCTGTCCCGAAGGCGCTGCGCTGACCCACACGATCGAGCGGGCGGTGGCCGCCGAGAGGCTGGGCTACCACCGGTTCTGGGTCGCCGAGCACCACGCGGTGCCGGGGATCGCGTCGGGGTCGCCGCCGGTGCTGCTCGGAGCGCTCGGCGCGCACACCTCCACGATCCGGCTCGGGTCGGGCGGGGTGATGCTGCCGCACCACCAGCCGCTGGTCGTCGCCGAGCAGTTCCTCATGCTCGACGCCCTCTACCCCGGCCGTATCGACCTGGGGCTGGGGCGCACGCTGGGCTTCACCGCACCCGTACGCCGCGCGCTGCGGCAGGATCTCGACGACCCGGACACGTTCGCCGAGGACATCGAGGAGCTGCAGGACTATCTCGACCGCACCGCCCCGGTGACCGCGCGCCCGGCTGCCGAGCGCCGGATCCCGATGTTCGTGCTGGCCACGGGACGGGGAGTCGCCCTCGCGGCAGGGCTCGGGCTGCCGGTCGTCGTGGGCGGTCCGGTGCTGGACAGCCCACGGCTGGGCGAGCTGCTGGGGGCGTACCGGAAGGACTTCCGGCCCTCCTCACGGGCTCCCGAGCCGTCGGTGATCGTCTCCGTCGACGTGCTCGTCGCGGACACCGACGCCGAGGCCGCCGAGCTCGCGCTGCCGGAGGCGTGGGCGATGGCCCGGTCGCGGCAGACCGGCGAGTTCGGCCCGCTCGAACCCGTCGACGCGATCCGGTCGCAGACATGGTCGAACCAGGTCCGTGAGCGGGTCGAGGCCCATCTCGCCCGGACCACCGCAGGATCGGTCGAGACCGTCCGGCGCCGCCTCGACCAGCTGGCCGAGGCCACCGGAGCCGACGAGCTTCTCGCCTTCACCTCGACCTACGACCGCGACGCCCAGCTCGCCTCCGACGCCGCGCTCGCCCAGATCATGACCGCCCGGGCAGAGGTGTAGACCCGGTTCCCGAGCTGGTCGACAACGTGTGGGCCGCCTCCAGGAGGAGACGACCGAGCTCGGCCTGGCGCGGAGGCGCGAGGCGGGCCTCGATGCCGGTGATGCTCAACGCCCCGTAGGGCTGCCCGTGGGCGTCGAAGACGGCGGCGCCCAGACCCCAGCTGCCGACCACGATGAGGCCCGGGTTGACCGCGAAGCCGCGCTCGCGGGTGGCGGCGATGCGCTTCCGCAGAGCGGACGCGGAGTGCTCCTCGCCGTAGACGGGGACGAGGTCGGTGCGGGCCAGGTAGGCCTCGCGGCGCGACTCGGGCATGAGCGCCAGGATCGCCAGGCCGGCGGAGGCGACACCGAGGGGGAACCGGATGCCTTCGTGGAGCACGTGCGAGCGGATCGGGAAGCTGCCGTCCTCGCGCAGGACGCAGACGGTCTCGTCGCCACGCCGGATCGAGAAGAACGCGCTCTCCCCTGTATCCCGGGCGATGCGCAGCACCGCCGCCCGGGCCGCCGGGGTGATGTCGTGGCGGGTGGTCGCGGCGGCACCGAGCAGGAAGCACTCCGGCCCGAGGTGCCACGCGCCGGTGCTGTTGTCGCGCTCGACCAGCCCCTCCTCCTGCAACGTGCTCAGCAGCCGGTGGGCGGTCGGGCGCGGGATGGCGGCGGCCGTCGCGAGCTGGGTGGTCGTCGACCCCTCCGGCTCGCGCGCGGCGAGCAGCCGCAGCAGGTGCGCGCTGCGACGGATCACGCTGGGCTGGGTCGCGCCGGGGCCGGGTTCCATGAGACGTACGATAGGTGCCGTCCGCTCAGTGAACGCATCTGCGGCAGCGGGGTCGGTCAACGAAAGATCGAGCGTGAACTCGCGATCATCTATTGACCGAGCGACCCGCCCGCCCTTGACTGATGATCATGGACAAGGTCATCTCCTCAGCCGCCGAGGCGGTCGCGGACATCCCGAACGGAGCGACCCTCACGGTCGGCGGCTTCGGGTTGTGCGGCATCCCCTCGGTGCTCATCAACGCAATCCTCGAGGCCGGCGTGACCGACCTCGAGGTGGTCTCCAACAACGCGGGCGTCGACGACTGGGGCCTGGGCCTGCTGCTCGGCGCCGGACGCCTGCGCCGGGTCGTCGCGTCGTACGTCGGTGAGAACAAGGAGTTCGCGCGGCAGTACCTCTCCGGCGACCTCGAGGTCGAGCTGACCCCGCAGGGCACGCTGGCCGAGCGGATGCGCGCGGGCGGCTCCGGCATCGCCGCCTTCTACACCCGCACCGGCGTCGGCACGCAGGTGGCGCAGGGCGGGCTGCCGTGGAAGTACGACGACGCCGGCAACGTCATCAAGACCTCGCCGGAGAAGCCGGTGATGACCTTCGAGACGCCTGACGGCGAGAAGGAGTTCGTCCTGGAGGAGGCCATCGTCGCCGACTTCGGCATCGTCCGCGCGTGGAAGGGCGACCGCCACGGCAACCTCGTCTTCAAGGACTCCGCTCGCAACTTCAACCCGCTGGCCGCGATGGCCGGCCAGATCACGATCGCGGAGGTCGAGGAGCTCGTCGAGCCCGGCGAGATCCCGCCGAACGACGTCCACCTCCCCGGGGTCTACGTCCACCGCGTCGTGCCCCTGACCCCCGAACAGGCCGCCGACAAGCGCATCGAGAAGAGGACGGTCCGCTGACATGGCATGGACACGTGAACAGATGGCCGCTCGCGCCGCCGCGGAGCTCTCCGACGGCGACTACGTCAACCTCGGCATCGGGCTGCCGACGCTGGTGCCCAACTACGTCCCCGACGACGTCGAGCTGGTGCTGCAGAGCGAGAACGGCATCCTCGGCACCGGCGCCTATCCCACCGAGGACGCCGTCGACCCGGACCTGATCAACGCCGGCAAGGAGACGGTCACCGTGCGCAAGGGCGCGAGCTTCTTCGACTCCGCCACCAGCTTCGGGATGATCCGTTCCGGCAAGATCGACGCCGCGATCCTCGGCGCCATGCAGGTCTCGAAGGGCGGCGACCTCGCCAACTGGATGATCCCCGGCAAGATGGTCAAGGGCATGGGCGGCGCGATGGACCTCGTCCACGGCGCCAAGAAGGTCGTCGTGCTGATGGAGCACGTCGCCCGCGACGGCTCCTACAAGATCGTCGAGGAGTGCTCGCTGCCCTACACCGGTCTCGGCGTCGTGCAGCGCATCATCACCGACCTGTGCGTCCTCGACATCACCCCCGAGGGCCTGCGCCTGGTCGAGCTCGCCCCGGGCGTCACCCTGAACCAGCTGTACTACGCCGTTCGCCGACTCGCACGTGATCCCTGGCCACGAACGCGTAACGGTGGTTGACACCCGCTCGTGCGACGGAGCATCCTGCCCCATCGGATCATTGGTCTAGACCGGAACGTACCAATCTTCCGGACCAGATG